>CAJXIT010000044.1 GCA_913054055.1 uncultured Thalassolituus sp. | reverse complement strand
CATACTCACCAATGAACAAGCTACCTTGGATCAATTAAGATCGGTTCTAGATAAAGAATCCGAGGCTTTATTACAAAACGACATAAATGCCGTTGAAGGCAGTGCTCAAGAGAAAAAATCTTTATTGGCTCGATTTCAAAACCAAGTCCAAGTTCGACTGGACTACCTTTCCGCGCACGGCTTTGAATCGACCGAAACAGGCTTTGACTCACTATTAAGCTCAATTTCAAACCTTTCAGACTCTCCACTGCACTCGCAATGGCAGCAGCTTAAAAATGATTTTAATGCACTGATTACGCAAAACGAGAAAAATGGCATAGTGATTCATCACAGCCGAAACCGTACTCGTGCTTTATTAAATATCTTGCATGGTCACAAAAATCAGCCAAACTTATATAATGAAAGTGGTAATGATAAAGGAAGTCGTCAACGCCACAGCTTGGGTGAAGCCTAATATCAGTCTCTGCTTATCATGAGTACTCATAGCTTTATCTCTTCATTAAACTTAGCTAAATAGACAAGTGTCATGGAACAGTCGGAAACAGCGCCAGAAGAAAATTATTTAATCAGCCCGGAAGAAATTTACCGTGCGATCCAAAGGTTAATTCGTTATGCGCCAAAGCTGACAGCTCGCTTTGATGGTGTAGATGACGCATTTGGTACTGCCATAACGAAAGTCGATTTAAAATCCAAAGCATTTGCGTTTGATAAGCTCATTCCTGATGCTGGTAACGAACTATTAAGAGCCGGTAAACGGTTAGAATTAACCGCCGACTTCCGTGGCATATTGGTTTCGTTCTATCTTGAAGGCGGCATGAAATACCGCAGCGGCAATCAAGAATACATTTCAAAATTCCCAGAAAAAATTCTCTATCTACAACGCCGCAATGCTTATCGTGCCATGGTGCCTCGTACTTACACCGTTTATTGCGTATTTAGATCCAGCGAAGATGAACGTACCTTTAAAGGTCGCCTGCAAGATATTTCTGGCTCAGGCTTCAAAGCTTACTTTAAAGGTTTAGTAGGTGAACACTTAAAAGCCATTGGTAATTTTGATGAAAGCACATTACATGTTGGCGATGAATCCATGGATTGTGGATTAGATGCTCGACACGCCATATACAATGATGAAAAAGACATGACGTTTTGTGGATTCTCGTTTCATCCTTTAAGTGGCATGAAACAACGCTACATTGAGCAGTTAGTAAATAAACTACAATTTGAAGAGCAAAGAAAACAGCAAGCCGCTAAAGACAAAAAAGAAGCGGATACCGAAGAAAAAGAAACACAAGACAGTTAAGTTAGTTGTCGCTTTAATGATTATTTGGCCAATTTGGATACAGACTGCAAAGCCGATGATAGTCTTCTGCCACGTCCACGTCCCACAAAGGTGAAAAATAGGCCGCTTTTTTATCTCCTAGTTCTAACGCTTTTTTCGTTTTATCCATTACCACTTCCGTGCCCCATTCAATATCTTTAAAAATAGGCTCATACGCCTCAGTGGCAGCGACTAATACATAACCACCATCTTCAGCAGGAATAAAAGCATGAGAGTGATCATCTAAAGCACGTATGACTTGATTAAAGTGACCGCCATTTAATACAACACAATCACTTCCAATTAATATCACCTTATACGCAAGTGTCAGCCCCCAGTTAATAGCATGAAACATGCGCTCACCTAGGTCATCACCTTGCTGCAAAATCATAGCTGTTTGTTTCGCTAACTCATTCACTAAAAAGTGATCACCAAACTTATCCAACGCCACCACATGAGTGAACTGGCTTTGCTGCGCTTGATCATGTACATGTCGTAATAGCTGTAAATACAGATTTAAACTGCCTTGCTCACCCAATTCAGGGTTCAACCGGGTTTTAACACAACCTAGCTCCGGGAAACGGGCCATTTGAATAATAATACTATCGAGTTTCATACTTTTTCTTTTAGCGCTATGGGTGAGCCTGATAATTTTTATGTGCTTAAACCGAACCGTAAGTATCACTTACAAGGTAAATTCGTACTAGGGTAGCTCCCTGTCTGATTTCATAATCAATTTTTGATATATCGATTATATGGTCGCCTGCAAGCAGCCTCATACAATTCGTGTGAGGTTGCCCCGCGACCGACTATTCATTACCGATACAACTTAGCCAATTCTTCAGGCGGAATTCCACGCCAGTACAAATAGCGTAACTTCCACATTAATAAAACTGTTTTAACCGTGCCGTATGCTTCCCAGCGACGACTAGAAGTCGTCACACGTTTCTTTAAACACGCAGGTTTACCCAGTTTCTTGAGTCGCTTGGATATCTCCACATCTTCCATCAAAGGAATATTTTTGAACCCGCCTAGCTCATCAAATACTTTTTTTCGAACAAATATGCATTGGTCGCCCGTTGCAATTCCGGTTAATCGAGAGCGCCAATTAATAAATTGTTCAATCACTCTAAATGAGAACCCTGCACCGCTTAATTTAACATCAAATCTGCCCCATTTACGCAGCGCAGCTGACGACACAGCATATTCAATATGGCTGGGAGAAATTTCAGTATCCGCATGTACAAACATCAGCCAAGTGCCTTTAGCCTGATGTGCGCCAGCATTCATTTGATTAGCGCGACCTTTTTCACTGTCAATCACATTAAAATGTTCACTCAGGCATTCAACCGTATTGTCTGAGCTGCCGCCATCAACAATGATAATGTCAGCCACTAAACCATCATTTAACAACCTTAAACGGCGAATTAATTTTTCAGCTTGTGCCGCTTCGTTATATACCGGAACAATGATGGAAAGATTAAAACTGCTCATTCATGCCTCATAAGTTAAATTAAACGGGGTATTTGAAATAGGTACGAGGGCAGTAGCATGCCCCGTTTGTGAAGCAAATGCTTTGGATATCACTGCCCGATTGCATCATCAATTTTTTGGTTCCATGAACGCTTCAAACAATCCGCAACTTAGTATGAGGTTGCGCTTACGACCGATAAAAAAACACTAACTTAACGAACCACCGCAAGAAGAGCCTGCCCCAGCCGTACAGCCAAAACAATGCCCAGCCACTTCAATGGCATTCCCTTGCATATCATCATTGATCAGACTAGAAATATGGCGCGCCTTCGATTCAGCACTATCTTGTTCAACAATGGGCATTTCCAGCATCTGATTAAAATCACAATCGTATAAATTACCTTGGTAATCCACACTCACTGTATTTCGGCACATCACTGTTTCTAAATTAGCTGGCTGATAATTATCAATCAGCAATTGCATGTAATCATTAAATTGGCCTTTGGAAACCAACATACTGCCAAAACGACTGATGGGCATATTGGTAATGGTATAAAGATCATCAAATTCAATATTCCAATCGTCTTTTAAACGTTGTTTATAATCTTGCTTTAATGATGACTGAGTAGGGGGTAAAAACGCACCGCCGGGATTGTAAACAAGATTTAAAGGTAAATGCTGATTGCCTTTTCCAAAGCCCAAATCATTCAACAAATGCAAACCAGCGATGCTTGCATCAAACACCCCTTTACCCCGCTGAGCGTCCACATTTTCTTGGGTGTAACAAGGTAAAGAAGCCACTACGGTTACTTTCTGATCGGCTAAAAATTGGGCTAAATCCTCATATCCAGGTTCACATAAAATCGTAATATTGCATCGGTCGATGACTTCCACATCCAGCTTACGGGCTTCCGTCACCAGATATCTAAAGTGTGGATTCATTTCAGGAGCACCACCGGTTAAATCTAATGTTTTCACCCCACGAGTACGAATCACATCCAGTACCGTATCAATGGTTGCTTTATCCATTAACTCTGTTCGGCGTGGTCCGGCGTTTACATGGCAGTGAGTGCAACTTAAATTGCACAAATAACCTAAATTTACCTGAAGAATTTCAAGATTAGCGCGATTAATGGCAGGGAATTCACGTGCAATTAGTAGTGGTTTAGTATCAAGCATAGTCCGGACTCTTTACTCATCAGAGCTAACGACCTGCTTTATGGTTTATAGAGTGTGCAGGTTCATTAGAATTAGTATCACAGTAGCCGTGTTTGATAGTCAGAACAAGTAATAGTTCAACCCTAAATAAGAATTTAAGTGGCTGACTTTATTGAGTTTTTTAGGTGTTAGGTTAGAATACTTTCCGGCTCCCCATAGTTTAACTGGATAAAACTGCCGCCTCCTAAGCGGCTGCTCCAGGTTCGAGTCCTGGTGGGGAGACCATTCTTTCAGTAATATTCGATTCGATTTTTTATAAAGATGCTTCCATAAATTAGCTACAAGCAAACAGGCTAATTTATTGCGCCAAAGACAATGCATAATACTCTGATTCTTTTTTTTGTATCAGGGAAAATACATCTTTATCCAGCTTCCCTTCCTCTACCATTGGCAACATAATTTTCTCAATTTCTTCAAAAGATAACTGACCTCGATAAGGTCTATTTTGTGATAATGCTTGAAAAATATCAGCGATGGCAATAATTCGAGATTCAATGTCCAGCTGCTCTCCTTTCAATTGATAGGGATAACCAGAGCCATCTAATTTTTCATGATGGTTAGCAGCCCACTGACCAATTTTTGAATCCGGGAAAAAGTTATCCATGGTGATCATGGTGTCTACCGAATGACGTTTCATGATCGACAATTCCACACCCTCTAGTGGACCATCTTTATACAAAATATCATCCGGCGTCTTTAGTTTGCCCACATCGTGTAATAAACCAGCCACGTAAACCATGTCGCAATTGGCTTCAGACAAACCTGAGTCACTGGCCAGTTGCTTGGCGATCTGCGCTACTTTTTGTGAGTGGTGATAAGTGAACGGGCTTTTTGCATCCACTATATTTGCCAAAAATAGAGCCAAGTCTTGTATTTCAGAAATATGTAAAACACTGTTAAACGGTTTATACGACTTAAACTCTAAGCCAATGGCTTCAATGCGTTCATAATCCATGGCAAACCAAAAGCCATCAATATTGACCAGCCGCGCCATGGCATCAGCATAATCCGGTTGGAAGAATGCGCCTTTTTTACTGAGAATATTTTCAGCGATTAGGCCTTCGTATAGTGTCACGGCTTCTGGGTGGGTTTCATGTGCGTATCGAGAACGTAAAAAGTCCACTCGATCTGATAAATGAATCAATGCAGCGATGTCTTTAATATCGTCATCAATGTCTATTTCTTTTAATTCACTCCAAGGGGTATGGTGATACAAAACAACCTCTGCAAACTCTTTTAATAACGCATTATTTTTTAAAGCGTTATAGCCTCGCTCGCAGTGCTCTTCTGTTTTAGTGGGCGCCATATCCCCTAACAGTCGTAAATGCTCTTTGCTAGACGTCACGCCACAGTCGTGAAGTAAGCCGGCATAAAACGTCTTTTCTAGTTTTAACGCGGACCAATTTAATAACTGACCGCACTCATAAGCAATATAGGCCACACGGTGGGCATGATGGACATCATCTATTCCAACATAGTCTAACGCTCTAGCAATGGTTAAAAATGCCTGGCGGGCATCCACACGGATATCTGAGCTGTATTGGCGTTCTGCGTTCATTAATCATACTTATTTGGAGGCATCCTAAATCTCAGCTTAGTTCAACTGATTGTGGCTATCGACCTAACAGGCATAAAAAAAGCCTAATCTGGGTCAAGATTAGGCTTCTTTATGAAGGGTGAGACTTTAATTAATAACTAAAGTAAATCACGACCTTTTTTTGCCGCTGTACGTAAACGCAATGCATTTAGCTTAATAAAGCCCGCCGCGTCTTTTTGATCGTAAGCGCCTGCATCGTCTTCAAAGGTTGCAATGTCTTCGTCGAACAGTGAATCGTCAGACTTACGGCCAACAACGGTGACGTTGCCTTTGTATAGCTTCACTTTCACAGTACCGTTTACGTGAGTCTGAGTCTCATCAATAGCCGCCTGAAGCATCTTACGCTCAGGGCTCCACCAGTAACCGTTGTAGATTAGCTCAGCGTAGCGAGGCATCATTTCATCTTTCAGGTGCGCCGCATCACGGTCTAAGGTAATAGATTCAATGGCACGGTGAGCACGTAACATAACGAAGCCAGCTGGGGTTTCGTAACAACCACGGGCTTTCATGCCCACGTAGCGGTTTTCTACGATGTCGGTACGGCCAATGCCGTTAGCACCGGCAACCTTGTTTAGGTATTCCATGATTTCAGCGGCTGACATGTCTTTACCATCGATGGATACAGGGTCACCGTTTTTGTAGCCTATTTCTAGGTAAGTGGCTTCGTCTGGGGCGTTTTCAGGAGAAACCGTCCATAACCACATGTCTTCTTCAGGCTCGTTCCAAGGGTCTTCAAGGATGTCACCTTCGTAAGAGATGTGTAGCAAGTTAGCATCCATAGAATATGGCGACTTTTTGCCTTTTTTCTTTTCAACTTCAATGCCGTGCTCATCACAGTAGGCCATTAACTTTTCACGGGAGTTCAAATCCCACTCACGCCAAGGGGCAACCACTTGTACACCTGGCTTAAGAGCATAAGCACCTAGCTCGAAACGAACTTGGTCATTACCTTTACCAGTAGCACCATGAGAAATGGCATCAGCATTGGTCTCGTTGGCGATTTCAATTAAACGCTTGGCGATTAATGGGCGTGCGATCGACGTACCTAAGTAGTACTCGCCTTCGTAAATGGCATTGGCACGGAACATTGGGAATACAAAGTCACGTGCAAATTCTTCGCGTAAGTCGTCAATGTAGATCTCTTTGATGCCCATGGCTTCGGCTTTCGCACGAGCAGGCTCTACTTCTTCACCCTGACCTAGGTCAGCGGTAAATGTAACGATTTCAGCTTGGTACTCTTCTTGTAACCATTTAGCGATTACAGAGGTATCCAAACCACCGGAGTAAGCCAAAACAATCTTGTTGATCTTGGACATTCAGTGCTCCTAAAGGCATTTCCCTAGGCTATTTTCAGCAATAGCCCAGATATGAACAAAAATAAGGGGGCATATTCTACCGATTTATAGGCCCGGAAGCTAGATTTTAAGGCTTACCTCACGTGTTTAGCCATTAAACGAATACCTTGATTAAAACCCTGCAAAACGACCGGGATTGTCTATAGTAAAAAATAGACACAATGGAGAGCCTTATGAAAACCAAGATTACCTTAGCCAGTTCGGTTTTGATTAGCCTATTTTCAGCCTCTATGGTGATAGCCGCTGACATCAACTCTAGTAAATTACCCGGTTATGATTTTAGCCTACTGGATATTGAAAAAGGGTGTGTCGCCAAGCGTGACGGGGGTTCTGATAGCCTATCGGTTAAGTGCAAGGGCAATCATCTAAAACAAGTGGCTCGCAGCTGCGAAGGTTTTATTAATGGGGGACTGGAGAATGTCAAACTGAATTGTGGAGGGGCGCTCTGGTCACTGAACTCTAAATGCAAGATCGAGATGAGGGGCGCTTCAAAAGGTGAGTTTAACTGCAAGCTATAAACACTTTCATTTTTATCCCATTAAAGGTCGCCCGTAAATCCTGATGTTTACGGGCTAAGCAAAACTTAAAAGCCCCCCTCAACTGGCCATTTTATCTTCAGCCTGCCCCTCTAATCCGCCCTGTTTATTCGCCTTTTTGAAGCGCAACACGCCATCGTCTAACTCGCCATAACGCAACATCATCATATCTTTTACATAGTTTTGGTATAAGCGCCATGGTAATTTTTCGCCTTGCTGAGGCACCTTATGCAAAGCCCGCTGAATATAACCTGAACTCATATCCATAAAGGGAATACGATTAATCGATTCATGATCCTCTGGCACAGCATACTGGGTTTGGGATTCATCCAAATGGTTAATGATTCGGCACATATACTCACTGACGAGATCGGCCTTTAGGGTCCAGGAAGCATTGGTATAACCGAAAATCATGCCCAGATTTGGCAAGTCTTGAAATAGAATTCCGCGATAAATCATTTTTTCAGAGAAATCATAATGCTGACCATCGACGCTGACATCAATGCCACCCATAAGCTGAATATCTAGCCCTGTGGCACTGATAATAATATCGGCATCCAAATGATCGCCAGATTTAAGCTGAATACCGGTTTCGGTAAAGCGCTCAATCTGATCAGTGATCACTTGGGCCTTGCCATCACTGATGACCTTAAACATATCACTGTCTGGCACCACGCACACACGTTCATCCCAAGGGGCATATTTAGGGGTGAAATGCTTCATATCAAAGGTTTCTGGTAACTCTTTCTTCACCATCTTTGTCATAAATCCACGGGCTGCATTTGGAAATGCTCGACAGAAATTATAAAAACCGATGGTAAAACCAATGTTGCGAGTACGAGCAAAACGATACACCCAGTTGTCGGGTAAAAATTTACGCATCCAAACAAGCAAGGTGTCTTCTTTTGGAAGTGTGGTGACATACGTTGGACTGCGTTGCAGCATGGTTACTAAGGATGTTTGCTTTGCTAGCTCGGGTACTAATGTGACCGCGGTAGCACCACTGCCAATCACAACCACTTTTTTATTTTCATAGTTTAAATCTTCAGGCCAGTTTTGTGGGTGGATAAATTGACCTTTGAAAACATTTTTATTGGGGAAATCTGGGGTATAACCCGCTTCATAATTGTAATAACCCGTACAGGTAATTAAATAATTACAATGCATGGTTTTTTCTTCACCATTTGCAGTTAATTGCACGGTCCAGCGAGCCGTAGCGCTATCCCAACTGATTTTTGTGGCTTTATGGTGATAGCGAATATGGGAATCCACTTGGAATTCTTTAGCGGTGTTATTAATGTATTTTAAAATGGCGGGACCATCAGCAATGGCTTGTGGATCAGTCCAAGGTTTAAAGTTATAACCTAAAGTGTACATATCACTGTCACTACGAATACCAGGGTACTTAAATAAATCCCAAGTGCCTCCTAAGGCAGCACGACCTTCCAAAATAGCAAAACTTTTATTGGGGCATTTTTTTGATAAGTGGCAAGCGGCACCTATGCCCGATAGCCCAGCCCCAATGATAATCACATCTTGATATTCGGCGTCCATTGTCTTCCCTTTATTATTTTTATACGTTGTTACCTGAATATATTCTAATTGCTGTAAAAATCCCACTAACAAAGTCATTCAATTTTTAAGTTCATTTAGTTTGGTGACAGCTAAGCCTGATACCGTCAATACATCAAGGCTGAAAACTATTGAACATATAATAAAATGGATGTTTACAACGCTCGATATATCACTCCGGAAGAGAGAGCCAAAGTCAATAAAGAGCTGGATCAAGATGAACGCCAAAAAGAAGAAGAGGCCGTTCGTCGGTATTTAGCCGCACTCAAAGATGAGCCCACAGAAAGCGCTCATAATGGTATTACTATTAAGCCCACTCCCATGCCTGACAAGAAAAAGGAAAACCCGTCACGCACTTAAAATTTGGTCCTGCTTATAACAATTTAATGGATTGGGTTTTACCTAAATCAAACTAAATGAACATAATTCCGACTAACAAGGTTGCTCCCCCCCACTTACCCCTTTAGTATTAAGATAGCTGCCAGCTACAATAATAATAACAGGCAACCCAATGAATTTAGATAATAAGAACATCGTCATCACTGGCGCGGCGTCTGGTATTGGCTTATCCATACTCACAGCCCTTAGTCAGAAATACCAAGTGAAAATTGTCGCGACAGATTTGAACCCCTTTGATCACTCTATTCCTCCTAATGTTCATATTCACCAAGGGGATATCAGTACAGAAAAAGGAGTGGATGAATTATTTGAATTTGCACAAGAAAAACTTGGCAGCATTGATCTATTCATCGCCAACGCAGGCTTTGCTTATTATGAGCAAACTGAAAAAGAGAACTGGCAGCACATTGATCGTATATACCGCTGCAACACCTTTAGTCCTATTTACAGCAGTCATAAAATGGCACGACTTAACCAAGGCCGTGAATACGGCATGTTAATTACAGCCAGTTTCATGGGGAAATTTAGTTTGCCGGGTTACAGTCTATATAGCTCAACCAAAGCGGCATTATTATCTTGGGCAGATGCATATCGCCGTGAGAAAGACGATCAAGGACACATTATGATGCTGTGCCCTGTTGCCACTAAAACCCATTTCTTTGATACAACAGCACCAGTCCCGTGGCCCACTCAAACCGCAAGCGATGTAAGTGCCGCTGCTATTAAAGGGGTATTAGCAAATAAAGCCCTTATTTACCCAAGTAAACTCAGTGTACTAACCCTTTTGTTAAACTGGGCCTTTCCTTTGGTTATGCCTATTTATAAATCCATTGAGCAATTTAAATTTAAAAAATGGCTGCAAGGTAGAGAAGCTGCTGAAGCTAAAAGCTAAGTCCCAATCTGTAAACAACTATCAGTTATCTAATGACCCCTTCGTTCATCATCCAGCGCAGGGGTTTTCGTATTCCGATACAAATGTAACCAGGCACTCTTTCATTCATTACAAATCCTAAACCCTATTACAAAAGGCCACTGCAGGGTTACAAGACTTTACTCATAAATGTGACCCACTTCATTAAACTAGCTCCAAATGGAATTCATCACATAAGACCCGCTATGAGCCAGTTACTGCAAGAGAAAAAACCTGTTATCACCAATACGCTGGCCATCACTGCTTTTTGTATACACATTATATTGAACATTGCCGATTTTGGTTTCTACGCTTGGGCTAACGACCTGCTTGCATACCGAGATAATTTTAACCGCTTTGTGATTGGCATTTTTAAACCCATTATTATTGCCGCGTTAGTTGCCCCTATCATCTGCCTGGCGAGAAACAGCCGACTAAAAGGGGAATTTAGAAACATGCTATTTATAGCCGTTACCATTAGCATCATTTTTTCAATACTTAATTTTGCTGGCACAAGCAATATCCGATATTAATCATTCGCCGAAGCATTGATTCATAAATTTAGCCACATCACGAATCTGAGAAATACACACGCTGTGCTCCATCAAATAATCACTGTATTGCGGTGCATAGCCGTGGCCTTCTAATAACCCTTTCGCTTTTAATCCTAATGATTCTGGCACCACCTGATCCTGTGTACCATGATAAATATGCACAGGAAATACTTTCTCCAATTTACTATTTTCAACAACTGATTCATCGGCTACATAAGTGCTCATGGCCATTAACCCAGCCAAAGGCGTTGTGTGCTTATTCATCCAATTAAACGCCACTTGATAAGCTATGGCACCGCCCTGCGAAAAGCCCGCGATCATAATGCGATTAGCCGGAACACCCCGTTCAACTTCCCGCTCAATTAAATCCATTATTTGAGCGGTGGTGTGCTCTAAATCCTCTTTATTCACTTCCCGGTTTACACCATTAATCACAAAGTCATACCAAGCGGGCATGACCATACCACCATTAAACGTGATTGACCTTGAAGGCGCATGAGGAAAAACAAAGCGGACCGCCAATTCATTGTTCAGTTTTAATTGCGGCACAATGGGAGCAAAGTCATCACCACTGGCGCCTAAGCCATGCAGCCAAATAATGGCAGCATTGGCTTCAACCTGGTTGCCATTAACATTGGGTTCTATTTCAATACAGGGTAAATACGTCATGATCTTTAATTCACTTCTTGTAGCAGTTCTCTTGGAGACGCTTTCAACACATCTCGATTAGCAAAATAACCACTACATAAAATACTGATTAACGCTAATACCGGAATGCCAATCCACAAACTCATGTGCGGTGCCCAGCTCACTTTAAAAATAAAGTAATACAACGCAAAGCTTATGGCTTCAAATGATAATAACGCGAGCAAACTGGCAATTAATGCTAAGGAAATATATTCACTACGAATGCGTGAACGTATCATGGCTTCACTGGCGCCAAAAGTTCGATACAAGGCCGCTTCATGTTTACGCAAACTTAACGTGCTTAATAAAGTGGCAAACATTAAGACCATTGCACATAACAACACCAAAGCAAGAATGGCTTCTACTGCCATACTGGTTTGCCCCAATATTTCCCGTACTTGATTCAATATCTGATCTATTTCAATCACAGTAATGGCTTTAAAGGCTTGATTCAGTTCAATCAACCATTGGCCTTCACTTGGAGGCAAATAAAAGCTATTAATGTAAGTATGATGAATATCATTAATCACACCCGGTTCAAACACCACATAGAAGTTCGGTTCAAAACTGCCCCACTTCACATCTCGAATGCTTTTAATGGTGGTCACTAAATCGCTGCCAGCAATATTAAAGGTTATTTGATCCCCCACCGTCACATCTAAATCTCGCGCTAACCTATGCTCCAATGAAATACCATCAGGCTTGCTACCGCTCTGAGAATCAGTAAACCATTCTCCTGCTAATATTTTAGAGTCGGTTTTTAATTGATCACTCCATGTAAGGTTGAGCTCTCGTTTTAACGCGTTGGGGCCTTCATCTTGTTTAAAAATTTCACTCACATTCACATTATTCACATGGGTTAGACGCCCACGTACCATTGGGTAATAAGGTGTGGCGGCTAATCCTTTCTGCTTTAAGGTGTCGGCGAAGTCTTGTTTTTTATCGGGCAAGATATTAATGGCAAAATGATTAGGCGTCCCTTCCGGCACTTGTTGTTGCCAGTTATCAAATAAATCCCCACGCACTATCCAGATCAATGCCACTGACGTAAAAATAAAAGCAAACGCAGCTACTTGCGAGCGCGCATAATATTGATGACGATTAAGCTGAGTTAAACCCAAGCTGAGTGTTGAAGGCAGGTAATTTGAGATCCTAGTCAATAACTTAAGTAAGACGGTAGACATGACGCCATACAAGAGCAACAAAATGGCTAATCCCACCACAAAAACCACAGACAATTTAATGCTGTCCGTTAATAAATAAGCCAGCGCTACCATAATCCCAACGGCTAACACAAAAAATAAATTTGCCTTAACAGATTGAGGCGCCAATTCACGTCTCAATACTCTAACAGGACTAACTTTATTAAGATTAAGTATGGGAGCCAACGCAATCAACATTAAAACCGCTGCCGCGCTTAACATACTGATCATTACAGGCAATATTCTGGCGGGCATTAAATCTTTGGGTAACACATCAGCTACGATATTCAGTAACCAAAAATGTAATACAAAACCAATTGCTGCGCCTATCACCGCCCCCACAAACGCGGTGTATAACAATTTACAAATAAAGATATTGCGTACTTGCTGACTACTAGCACCTAAACACCTGAGTAGCGCGGCAGTATTAAAATGACGTTCACTGTAGCGCTGGGCACACAAAGCAATGGCCACAGCGGCTAATAACACACTGATTAAACTGGCTAACGATAAATACTGTTGAGCTTTTTCTAATGCACTGCCCACATTATTTTGGCTTTTTTCCACCCCGGCTAATTTTTCTGCCTTATTAAGTTGTGGCTTTAACCATTTTGCGAATGTCTTAACTAGTGCTTCATCACCTGAGAAATAATATTTATACCATATGCGACTGGCTTGATTCACCACACCTGTTTTTGGCACATCGGTTTTTGACATCAGCATGCGCCCAAACGGACTGAATAAACTACCACTGCGATCGGCGTCTTGCTGTAAAATACGTTCAACCGTAAACAGCCCATCACCAATCTCTATGCTGTCACCAATTTTTGCACCTAAGCGCTGCAAGATACGCTCTTCTGGCCATACCATACCGGGTTTTGGCCCGTGCTTAATTAATACGCCCTTTCCGTCATTACCATCTTCATTCAGTTCATACAAAAAACCATCGGCCACTTGGTTGTAACCTTTTAATGGGTAAAACTCATCAACCGAACGCACACGTACTAGTTGCAATTTATCATTTGCAAACGCCATGGTAGAAAACCCCAAAGCACCAGAAACATTCAAACCCAACTCGGATGCTTTTGTTAGATACTCCGCTTTCACTTCACGAGAACTGTATAAGGTTAAATCCCCTGCAATAAGCTCACTTGCACGATAATGCATGGTACGGGATAGGCGATCGCCAAACGATGAGATCATGGCCATGCTGACAGCTGCCAACAATGTGGCCAGCAATAACAAACGTTTTTCATTTGAGCGCAAGTCGTTTAGCCAATGTTTAAACGACAACACCATTAACTGCATGCTTGTCATGATTAAACCTGCTGCGCTTGTTGAGAAAATTCTGTCAGAACACCATCTTCTAAGTGCACTTGCCGAGCGCACTTTTTAGCCAGTTCAACATCATGGGTGACTAAGATAAGTGTGGTGCCTAATTCTTTATTTAATGAGAATAATAAATTTTCTATGGTGGCCCCAGTGTGTTCATCTAAATTACCGGTTGGCTCATCGGCAAATAATAAGTCCGGCTCGCATGCAAAGGCTCTGGCGATAGCTACCCTTTGCTGCTCACCCCCACTTAACTGATTAGGTTGATGATCTATGCGATCAAGCAGTCCGACTTTATCTAACCAATCTTTTGCTTTTTCAGAAGCTTGACTATCGCCCATTAATTCTAACGGCAACATCACATTATCCAGAGCGCTTAAGTGTGGCAGTAATTGGAAATTTTGAAATACAAAGCCCACATGCTGCTTTCTCACAGCGGCGCGCCCATCTTCGTCCATTTTTGATAAGTCTTGATCCGCGATCAAGATTTGTCCACTGCTGGCTTGATCCAAACCCGCCAGCAGGCTTAACAAAGTGGATTTTC
>CAJXIT010000043.1 GCA_913054055.1 uncultured Thalassolituus sp. | reverse complement strand
CTTACATAACGGTGTGAGTACCAAAATATTGCAAGCAGGTGTGTCAGAAAAGCAACAGGTTTGGCGAGTATTACAAGAGTTGCGAAAGCAGCTTAAGGATAAGCCTGTGAATGTGGTGTTGAATCGACGTAAAATTCACTTGTTGAAATACTTTGATATTAAATTGGGGGATTTGCCTCAAGACTCAACCGACATGACGATAGAAGAGGTCGCTGAATATGTATCTCAATTGTTGCAGTTATTGTCCTTTCAATATCATAAGTGGCAGTCACAAGTGGCTTTGGTTATGAGCCGATTTGAAAAGCAAAATGAAATTTCGCCGATTAATCTTTTAAATTGATTGTTAAGGGATGATTTTGCTGTATCTAAGCCCGCAATGCGGGCTTTTTTGTGGGTTACTGGTTATCATAGCGCTAATTTTTGTATTTATTTTGACGAATTATAGGTGTTTAAACTCAATATGACTGATTCACTGATACCTGACCATAGCATTTCAAAAACCGTAGATGCACTTACCGCTAAAACCATGAGTAATCATGCCCCTAAAATTTTGGTGTTATACGGTTCATTGCGCCCAGAGTCGTATAGTAAGAAAGCAGCATTGGAAGCGGTTCGCATACTGGAGTCATTTGGCGCTGAAGTTAAGGTGTATGACCCTGCAGATTTACCTGTTTTTGACCGTGAAAACTACGAGCATCCTAAAGTAAAAGAGTTGCATGAATTGTCACTGTGGTCAGAAGGTATGGTTTGGTGTAGCCCAGAAATACATGGCAATTTAACGTCTGTTATAAAAAATCAAATAGATTGGATTCCGTTATCGCTAGGATCTGTGCGCCCAACTCAAGGTCGAACATTGGCTGTTATGCAAGTCAGTGGTGGATCTCAATCTTTTAATGCAGTGAATAGTCTTCGTATGTTGGGTCGTTGGATGAGGATGTTTACCATTCCTAATCAGTCGTCAGTGGCGATGGCCTGGAAAGAATTTAATGATGATGGAACTATGAAGGATAGTGCCTACCGTGAGCGTATTGTGGATGTTATGGAAGAGTTGTTCAGAATGACCATTTTATTGCGTGATCATACAGATCTATTAACTCATAGGTTTAGTGAAAATAAAGATGCTTACGAAAATTCGGATGTTAAGTGATGGGTGATTTTTTAATGAGTTTTCGTGTAGTTAAAATTGTTTTATCTTTACTTATTTTGGCTTTACTTAGCGCGTGTTCGCAAATGACTGTGCGTGAACAAATGATAGAGATGGAGCAGGCGCCTTTAGATCAAGCATATGAGTTTGAGGCCATGCCTATGGGGATGCAAGGGGATCCTGATTTAGATGATCACGTTATTGAATTGTCCTCAGGTCGTTCATTTTACAAGGGTTATCAATTGCCTTTGGGTCATGGTCGTATGGTGGTTCAACTAAGAACTTATATTGAAAAAACTGAGGTAGGAGAGGGTTTCTTTTATCCTGTAATAGAAATGTTTTCAGCGGATGGCAAATTGCTTGAAGTGATGCGCCCGCAATTACGTTTTACCCAGTTAAGTTCAAAAGGGCGTTATGCAGCAGTGCCTTTAGATTTGGGTAGGGAAGTTGCGAGGTTTGTGATTCGTACTGAGCCTAAGTTGTATGGAGAGGAAGCGTCTTACACAACGCAGCATCAAGGGTCCAGTTGGAGTTATAGTGTGACCCCATTTTCTAAGCGAAAGCCTGCCAGTTATTTACCTTTAGGTGCTTTGGAGTTATTAACGCCTGATGAGGGGTTTAGTCAGCCGATTGAAAAAATGTCAGGCCCATATTGGTTGCTTGCTTATGGGCGCGGTGAACACAGTTTGGCCTCTGCTGAGGACTATTTGCCCAATCTTACCTTGGGTGGTGGCCCTTCATTATCATTCGGTTATTCTTGGGCAATTCCTAAGCGTCCTACCAGTAGTGTTCGTACGGGTTTAGGGTTGGGTTATTATTCATTATCTGGCTCTGGAGGCTCTACTCATTCTCAAAGCTATATGACAGGAGATTTATTGTGGGTTGAATCCAATCATGTGAGTAGCTTGGGCTTCGGTTTAACTGCCCGTGCAGGACATGAATATAAGGGGGCTGGCAACACAGCGGAATACGAACCTACATTTGGTCCAAAACTTGTGGTTGAAATCCGCGGTTCAATGGGGGTTGCCTTGGGAGCCTATATGAGTTGGCTAACGTTTGAGGATCAAAATGGAAATGAAGTCGATGGGAATCAAGTGGGCTTTTATTTGATGCGTTTGTATTAAGCGAAAGCTTAATAATTTGTCCCGTCCTAAAATACGCTAACGGTTTTTAAAGGGCCAGTTGAGTGATCAACTGGCTTTTTTGTATCTGATAATTGCTGAAGCTAATTAGCTTCAATATCGATTACGCCGTCTTGGGGTTTAATGGCAAGGATGTCGCAATTGCAGGCATCGAGTACATGTTCCACTGTGCTACCAAGAATGATACTTTGCACGCCATCTTCTGGCAAAATACCAATTATGATGGCGTCCGCATCGATTTCACTGGCGACCGTCGTTATGACTTCTTCAGGTTCTCCTTCCCGTATATGCAATTGATCACTTGGAATGTTGTATTTTTGCGCAATGAGGTCACAGGCATCTTCATGTTGGGTAACCACATATTGTTGAAGGTCTTCAGGGATTGGGGTATCTGGCAGGCTTGCCAATGTCAGTGACATCATTGGGTAACTATTTGCCAGATGAAGGTCGTACAACCTATCTGTGTTTAACAGCTCAGCAAACTCACAGATGTGTTCATTAATTGTTTTGTGAGCATTATCTAAAGATGTTGCATCGATCGATGCTAATAAATTGCGTGATTCCCACGCTGGCTTTTCTTTGACTAATAAAACAGGAGCGGGACAGAGTTTTAATAGGTTCCAGTCTTGGTGTTGCATGACGCGGTCTAGAATACTGTGGTGCTTGGCAGCCGCTTTAATCACTAAGTCAAAGCTGTGCTCTTGGCTGTTGTCTATTACGCTTTGATAAGCATGGTCACACCAGCAAATGGATAGTGGGGTGTCTTTAGGTAGGTAGTATTCTTGAATCAGGTCTTCCGCCCATTGTTGTGACTTCTCTAATAAAAGCGCTTTTAAGTCGTGTCTTAGATCAAGGTCCGTTAGAGACCCCTCTTCACAAGCGTGGTTGTATATGTAGGTTGTGATAAACAGATTGGCATTTTGTTCTTTGCAGATTTGCATAGCACGCTTTATGGCTACTTGATTATCCAGTTCTTGATCTAGGATTAGCAGCACGTTTTGAATTGAAAGCATGATTTAAATCTCCGGGCGAGTATTTACCTTTCAGTTTAGACTTATGTGGGGACTATCTCTTGTTTTAGATCAAATTAAATAAGGTAGCCCCTTATGAAATCCCTTAGTTTGTATTGGGTAGGATGGCTAAGAATGCTTTGCCAGCAGTGCCAAGGGTTTTTCCTTTTCTTTGTAGGACGCCCAGTTCTCGATAAAAGTGTTTTGGGCCCATATTAAGTTTGTGAAGGTCTTTGTCGTTGGCCATGTGCTCAGGTAAAACCGCCCACCCTAATCCCACGCTTGTCATCATCTTAATGGTCTCCATGTAGCTCGACATCATACTGATGGTTTCGCGATAACGGCTGGGCAGGGCAGTTTGTAAGGAAAGCTGTTCTTTTTTAAATGCATTATCAATGATTTCAAATGTCACCGTGTTGGCTTCTGGCAGTATGGCCTCATGTTGCGTTAACGCATTTAGACTGGGTTTTTTAAGTTTGGCTAAAGGGTGGGTATGAGCGCAAACGAAGCTCAAGGGGTCGCGCCAAACCGGCTGCATATCCAACTTGGGATGGCTTTCTAGTGGTAGTGTGGCAAACGCAATGTCCAGTTCCCCTTGGGCCAGCGCTTCGCAGGCTGCTTCAGAACCCAAAAATTGCATGGCCAGTTTTACTTGCGGATAGGCTGAGTGAAATTGTCTCAATAAGTGGGGGAGGTGGTGAAGGCCAATGTGGTGGCTGGTGCCGATTCGCAACGTACCGCTGATATCCCCGCTTAAATTGGCCAGTTCTGTTTTTATTTCAAGTAGCTCGGCAATTATGTGCTTGGCTTTTGGCATGAGTGCTTCGCCTGCCGGAGTAAGGATGGCTTTTCTGGGGAGGCGGTCGAATAGCTGTGTATCTAGGGTGTCTTCTAAAATAGCAATACGCTTGCTAACCGCTGGCTGGGTGATGTGTAGGCGCTGAGCTGCCTGAGAGAATGATTCCGTTTCTGCTACCGCTAAGAAAGCTTGAAGTGATTGAGTGTCCATGTTGGCTTTTCGTTACTCAAATATGATTTAGTATTCCATATTGTAATGCAATTTATAAAAAATATGAATTTGAGTTATTTGCTTGAGGGTCGTAAAATTGAGTCATCTGATACAAGTATTAAAAATATAAGGCGCTAGTTAAAGGGATTACCTTTGAGTAAGTCGCCAGGTAGGAGAGAGAAATGGCTGGAAAAACGTTATACGACAAATTATGGGATCAGCACGTGGTTCAAACCCGTGATGATGGTACGGCTTTAATTTACATCGATCGTCAGTTGCTGCATGAAGTGACGTCTCCACAAGCATTTGAAGGTCTGCGTTTAGCGGGGCGTAAGCCATGGCGTTTGGATGCCAACTTGGCGACACCGGATCATAACGTTCCAACCACAAAAACTGAACGCGATGTGGGTATCGAAGGTATCATCGATCCAGTCTCTAAAATCCAAGTTAAAACTTTGGACGATAACTGCGATGAGTTCGGCATTGTTGAATTTAAAATGCAGGATAAGCGTCAGGGTATCGTTCATGTGGTAGGCCCTGAGCAAGGTGCAACCTTGCCGGGTATGACGGTTGTATGCGGTGATTCTCATACGGCAACTCACGGAGCATTTGCTGCGTTAGCTCACGGTGTTGGTACGTCTGAAGTTGAACACGTAATGGCCACTCAGTGCCTAATTCAACGCAAAATGAAAAACCTATTGATCCGTGTTGACGGTGAATTGGGTGAAGGCATTACCGGTAAAGACGTTGTATTGCACGTGATTGGTGTGATTGGTACTGCTGGTGGTAATGGTTGTGCCATGGAATTTGGTGGAAGCGCCATTCGTTCCATGAGTATGGAAGGCCGTATGACCATGTGTAACATGGCGATCGAAGCCGGTGCTCGTGTGGGTATGGTGGCGTTTGATGAATTAACTGCTGAATACGTTAAAGGCCGTGCTTATGCGCCAAAAGGCGATCATTGGGAGTTGGCTTTAGAAGCTTGGTCTGACCTTGTTTCTGACGAAGATGCTGAATTTGATAAAATTGTTGAAATCAAAGCAGAAGATATCGCGCCTCAAGTGACTTGGGGTACGTCACCTGAAATGGTAACCACAATTGATGGTTTTGTGCCTAAGTTAGAAGATGCAAAAGACGATGTTGAGCGCAGCGGTTTTGAGCGTGCTTACGATTATATGGGCCTAGAAGCAGGTCAGGCTATTACAGATATAGAATTGGATCGTGTATTTATTGGTTCTTGTACTAATAGCCGCATCGAAGATTTACGCGCTGCGGCTGCTGTTGCTAAAGGTAATAAAGTGGCAGATAGCCTAAAACAAGCCTTGGTTGTGCCAGGTTCTGGTTTGGTAAAAGAGCAGGCTGAAAAAGAAGGTTTGCATACCATCTTTACTGAAGCGGGTTTTGAATGGCGCGAGCCAGGTTGTTCAATGTGTCTAGCCATGAATGCGGATAAATTGGGCAGTGGAGAGCATTGTGCTTCTACTTCAAACCGTAACTTTGAAGGTCGTCAGGGCTATGGCGGTCGTACTCACTTGGTGAGCCCTGCGATGGCAGCTGCAGCTGCAATTGCTGGTCACTTTGTTGATGTTCGTCAATTTGAGTTGGTTAAATAAGGAGTTAATGACATGAAAGCATTTGAGAAAAAATCTGGCATCGTCGCTCCTATGGATCGCGCCAATATCGATACGGATATGATCATTCCAAAGCAATTTTTAAAGAGCATTAAACGCTCTGGTTTTGGACCAAACTTATTTGACGAATTACGTTATCTAGATGAAGGTCAGCCGGATGCAGATAACTCGGGTCGTCCGTTAAACCCAGATTTTGTATTGAACCAAGTTCGCTACCAAGGAGCATCTGTGTTGCTTGCTCGTGAAAACTTTGGTTGTGGTTCATCTCGTGAGCACGCCCCTTGGGCGTTAGAAGATTTTGGTTTTCAGGTTGTGATTGCACCAAGCTACGCTGACATCTTTTTTAACAACAGTTTTAAAAACGGTTTGTTACCAATCGTTCTAGATGATGCAACGGTCGATACTTTGTTTAAAGAAGTAGAAGCCAATGAAGGTTATGAATTAACTGTTGATCTGGAAAATCAAACCATCAATAAAGCCAATGGCGAAAGCATTGCATTTGAAGTGGATTCGTTCCGCAAGCATTGCTTGTTAAATGGTTTGGATGATATTGGTTTAACCCTGCAAGATGCTGACAGTATTAAAGCGTACGAAGCAAAGCGTCGTGAGTCATCGCCGTGGTTGTTTGATCAGGTTAAATAAAGCTGGCTTCAGTTTTTAATTGCAAATTTAAATTAAGTGAAAAATTATGTCTAAAAAGATTTTAGTATTACCTGGTGATGGTATTGGTCCTGAGATTGTTTCTGAAGCGGTTAAAGTTTTAGAGACTGTCAAAACAAAATTCAATCTTAATATTGAATTAGATAATGCTCTTGTGGGTGGTGCTGCATATGACGAGTTTGGTACGCCGCTTCCTGATGTGACCATGGATAAAGCCCGTGAATCCGATGCGATTCTTTTAGGCGCGGTAGGTGGCCCTAAATGGGACAACCTGGAAGATCGCGAATTACGCCCAGAAAAAGGCCTGTTGGGTTTACGTTCTGGTTTGGAATTGTTCGGTAACCTACGCCCAGCTATTTTGTATCCTCAGCTGGCGGATGCGTCTTCTTTGAAACCTGAAGTGGTTTCCGGTTTGGATATTTTGATTGTTCGTGAATTAACGGGCGGTATTTATTTTGGTAAGCCTCGCGGCATACGCACATTAGATAATGGTGAGCGTGAAGGTTATAACACCTATGTATACAACGAAACTGAAATTCGTCGTATTGCAAAAGTGGCATTTGAATCTGCGCAAAAACGCGGTAAAAAATTATGCTCAGTCGATAAGGCCAACGTTCTAGAAGTTACGGTTCTATGGCGTGAAATCATGGAGCAAGAAGCGAAAAACTACCCAGACGTAGAGCTTTCTCATATGTACGTTGATAACGCAGCTATGCAGTTAGTGCGTGCGCCAAAACAGTTTGATGTAATGGTTACGGGTAATATGTTTGGTGATATTTTATCTGATGCAGCAGCTATGCTAACCGGTTCTATTGGTATGTTGCCTTCTGCTTCTTTAGATAAAGAAAACAAAGGTATGTATGAGCCTTGTCATGGTTCTGCACCTGATATTGCTGGACAAGGCATTGCAAATCCATTAGCGACTATTTTGTCTGCTTCTATGATGTTGCGTTACAGCTTAGGCGAAGTAGAAGCAGCAGATGCCATTGAAGCAGCTGTGAGTAAAGTGCTGGATCAAGGTTTGCGTACAGCTGATATTTACAGTGACGGCATGGAAAAAGTTTCAACAGAAACAATGGGTGAAGCCGTTGTTAAAGCGTTAGCTTAAGGTTGGTAGGTGATGAGTAAATTAAACGTAGGTTTAGTAGGTTGGCGCGGAATGGTAGGTTCCGTTTTGATGGGGCGTATGGAAGAGGAAGGAGATTTTGATTTAATCAATCCTGTATTCTTCACCACATCTCAAGCAGGTCAAAAAGCTCCGTCTTTTGGTGGCGTCGATGGCGGTACATTGCTGGATGGTTTTGATGTTGATGAGCTTAAAAAGCTAGATGCCATTATTACCTGTCAGGGCGGTGACTATACAAAAGCGGTTTATCCTAAATTGCGTGATGCAGGCTGGGAAGGTTACTGGATTGATGCGGCGTCTTCTTTGCGTATGGATGATAGTGCAATCATTGTTTTAGACCCGGTAAACATGAATGTAATCAAAGATGGCATTCAGAGCGGTGTTAAAACGTATGTTGGCGGTAACTGTACTGTAAGTTTGATGTTGATGGCGCTTGGCGGCTTGTTCGAGAAAGATTTAATTGAGTGGATCTCTCCAATGACGTATCAGGCCGCTTCTGGTTCAGGTGCCAAACACATGCGTGAATTGATTTCGCAAATGGGCGCCGTGCGTGACAATGTTGAGGGTCTATTAAATGATCCTGCTTCAGCGATTCTTGAAATTGATAAAAAGACGGCAGAGTTTATTCGCAGCAACGATTATCCAAAGGATCAATTTGGTGTGCCGTTAGCGGGTAGTTTGATTCCTTATATTGATACGCAATTAGAATCTGGCCAAAGTCGTGAAGAGTGGAAGGCAGAGGTTGAGACTAATAAAATTCTTGGAACATCTGCAGCGCCAACGCCAATTGATGGTATTTGTGTGCGGGTAGGGGCCATGCGCTGTCACTCTCAAGCTTTGACTATTAAGCTTAAGAAAGACTTACCTGTATCTGAGATCGAGTCAATCTTGGCTGGCGCTAACGACTGGGTGAAGGTGATTTCAAATGATCGTCAAGAAACCATGGACGAGCTAACGCCGGCTAAAGTGACGGGTACCTTAAGTGTTCCTGTAGGCCGCATTCGTAAGTTGTCTATGGGGCCTGAGTATATTTCAGCGTTTACTGTTGGCGATCAGCTGCTTTGGGGAGCGGCTGAGCCTTTGCGCAGAATGCTCAGAATTTTACTTGGTTAAACCCGGTCATCACCCGTGTAATCCCTTGATTACACGGGTGTTTCCACTGAATTTCACAAAATCATAAAAAAATATTAGAAATATCCCCCCAAACCAGCCTTAAGTCCTTATAAATATTGATAAATCCTTGATTTTACTTAATACTTCATTCCTTAATGACACAATCTTATAAGAGATTGTATGGAAAGGGTGCTAGTCGATAGCCCGTTGACCCTTAAAAGAATTAGAAAAAAGGATACATTGCTATGTTGCGCAAGCTCGCGATTGCAATAGCTGCATCTGGGGCAATGATGAGTGCTTCAACCACCTATGCGTTAGGTATGGGTGATATTGTGTTGGATTCTGCATTGAACCAGCCATTAGACGCACGAATTAAACTCTTGAAAGCCAATGAACTGGAAGATTGGGAAATTAAGCCTGATCTTGCTTCTCGTGAAGAGTTTGATAAATCGGGTGTAGAGCGCGTATTCTTTCTAAATAGCTTTAAATTTGAAGTTGAGCGCACAGAGTCAGGTGTTTATGTAAACATCTCTTCTGAACAGCCTGTGGTAGAACCTTTCCTAAACTTCCTGGTTCAAGTGGACTGGCCAAGTGGCCGTTTGCTACGTGAATACACTCTATTGTTAGATCCACCTGTATTTACAGAAGAAGAACCTGCTCAAATTGCCCCTGCCGCTCAAACTGATGCTTACGATTCGGAAGGGTCTGACTACGTCTCAGAGGAAACTGAATACGCCTCAGATGAGTCTTTACCAGGAACGGGTGTGTATGAAGAGTCTGAGCCTGAAGATCAGGTTTTCGACCAAACAGAATCTGAGCCAGAGCAAGAATCAAAGCCAAAAACCTATGCTGTTCGCAAAAACGATACTTTGTGGGAAGTGGCCATAAAAACACGGGCTGATCGCAGTGTGACCCCGCAGCAAGCCATGTTAGCCATTCAAGATTTAAACCCAGATGCATTTATCAATGGCAATATTAACCGCTTAAAGAAAAACCAAGTTTTAAGAGTACCAAGCAAAGACGAAATGCTATCTCGTTCATTTAGCGAAGCGGTATCTGAAGTGGCAATGCAGAACCAAGCGGTTGCCAAGCGTAAGGCACAGCTAGATGCCACTCGTAAAGATGAAGCCATGGTGCGTGATGACTCTGCAGCTGATGCCCGTTTGAAATTACTGGCAGGTGGTGATGCCACCACAGAAGCCAATCGTGGTGCCAGCGGTAAAGTACTTGCGAAAACGGCCGGTGATCAATCTAGCCTTGAGAACGATTTAAATCTGGCTCTTGAGAATTTAGATAAATCTAAATTGGAAAACCAAGAGCTGCGTACGCGCTTAGACTCATTGGAAGATCAAATTAATACTTTGCAGCGTTTGATCAATCTTAAAGATGAGCAAATGGTGGCACTTCAAACTGGCATGGCCGTAGAGAATACGCCTGCTGTAGAAGAAAAACCTGTCAAGGTGGTTGAAGAGCCTGTTAAGGCTGAAGGTGATTTGAATTTTGCTGAAACTGCAAAAGAAGATGACGCTGTGCCTGCCGATGAAGCTAAAGCTGATATGCCAGCTAAGTCGACAACTGAAGAGAATAAGTTAGCTTCTAAAGAGCCGGTAGCAGGTGAAGCCAAAGCCGAAGCGCCAAAAGCCAAGCCTAAGCCAAAACCTAAATTTGTATACACGCCACCAGAAGAAGAGCCGTTTGATGTGGTGGCTTTTGCCATTGAAAATCCTCAAATTCCGGGTGCTGTGATTGGTGCTTTGTTACTTGCATTGCTAGGTGTTAGTCGTGCCAGAAAGCGTAAAGAAGCGGCGCATGATGAAGAGGTTTCAGGCAGTCAATTTGAAGGGCAGGATCCCCTTGATGCTGTTGAAGCTGATTTAGAAGATGATTTCCATAGCGAGTTTGATGATCTTCAGGCATCTGAGCCCGAAAATGACTTTGATGGTGCTGACTTTGATACTGGCGATTTAGATGAGGTTGCAACGGCCGACGCAGGTCTACCTGACTCTTTAGATGATGCTGATTTAGGCGAAGGTCAGGATGTATTGGGTGAAGTTGATGTGTATATGGCTTATAACCGAGTTGAGCCTGCAAAAGAGTTGTTGGAAAAAACCCTTTTGCAGCAACCAGGTCGAACTGAATTGCGCGTTAAATTGCTAGAAGTATTAGCAGAGATGGATGATCAGGAAACTTTCTCTGAGCATTTTGATTATGTGTCAGCCAATGGTAATCAGGCTGAAATTGCTCAGGCTGAATCAATTAAATCGCGACTTGGCTTGAGTGAAGGCAGTGATTTGTCAGATGACCTTGGTCTTGATTTGGATATGAGCTCTAATTCGGATGATCTTGGCTTGGCTGTTGATGAGTCTGAGGGTGAATTGGATTTTGACCTTGACGGATTGGACTTGTCTTCTGACTTGGAGGCTTCCTCTGAGCAAGAATCCGTAGAAACTGGTCATGATTCTACACTCGACTTTGACATGGATTTATCTGACTTTGAAACGGAGTCGGCTGCTTCTGATGTTGATCTGGATTTAGATGTTCCTGAGTTGGGTGCTGCTGACGACAGTTCATTAGATGCAGGTTTAGATCTAGGTTCTTTGGATGATTCTGATGATTTTACTTCTTTAGATTTTAACACTGAATCTAGCGATCTAGATTTGGGTTCTGATTCTGATGCATCATTAGATTTAGGTGGGTTATCACTAGACTCAGAAAGTGATGCAGGCAGTTTAGATATAGATGATGGCTTGAGTTTTGAAACGGCTGATTTGGGTGCAGAGCTTGAAGAGGTGTCTGAGTTGGATGTTCCCGAGTTAGATACTGAAATGCCATCATTGGATGTGTCGGAAAGCTCAACAGATGCATTGGATTTAGACCTGGATGAAGGCGTTGATATCCCTTCATTGGATGCAGAGCTTTCACTTGATTCTGATCTTGCTGAGTTGTCTGAAGATTTGGATGATGAGTTGGCTGGGCTATCTCAAGATATGGGCTCTGAAATCGAATCGGGTTTAGATTTGGATGAAGGCTTAGAGTTGGATTCTAGCTTGGATCTAGATGAAGAATTGGAATTGGATACAGGCTTGGATCTGGAGACGGGCTTAGACGCTGATACTTCAGATGCAAACCAATTGGCTGATGACTCGGCTAGTCATGAGTCTGAAGACCTTGTAGATTTAGATGGTGATGATGATTTACCACCTTTAGGTGATCTGGATTTAGATAACTTAGATGAAGATTTGGATTTCCTAAGTGGTACTGACGAAAGCGAAACTAAGTTAGATTTGGCTCGTGCATATATCGATATGGATGATAAGGATGGCGCTAAAGAGATTCTTCAAGAGGTACTTGAAGAAGGTTCGGACCAACAGAAGCAAGATGCCAGTAAATTAATGGACAGCATGGCTTAAGCTGGTTGATTATGACTTAAGTGGTCAGTCTTTTTTAGTTACAATAACCCGAGTGTGGAAGCATGCTCGGGTTTTGTTTTTTTAGGTTGTATGTATGGCAGATGAGATGCATAGATGGGTTGCTGGTATTGAATATAATGGCGCTCTATTCAAAGGGTGGCAGAAGCAAAAGCATCACCCAGGCCCTAGTGTGCAAGGGTCATTGGAGTTTGCGTTATCAAAAGTAGCTAACCACCCTGTAGATGTAGTATGCGCAGGGCGCACTGATGCAGGGGTTCATGCGAGTGCTCAAGTGGTTCATTTTGACACGATAGCTATTAGAAATGAACGATCATGGAAGCTGGGTGTTAATACTCAATTGCCGGATGGTATATGTTTAAACTGGGTTATGCCTGCTCCCAGTAAGGTGGGTCATGAAAATCCATTTCATGCGAGATTCAGTGCTGTTGCTAGGCGTTATCGGTATTTTATTTTAAATAAACCTGTTAAACCTGGTTTGATGCATGATCAGGCAACTTGGTGGCGAAACTCTCTTGATGCTCAGAAGATGAATGAGGCTGCACAAGCCTTGGTAGGTGAGCATGATTTTACGTCTTTTCGTGCTAGGGATTGTCAGGCTAATCATGCACGTAGGACGATGAAAGATATTAGTGTTAAGCGCTTTAACGAGTGGGTAATTATCGAAGTGTGTGCGAATGCATTTTTATATCATATGGTCAGGAATATAGCGGGTGTATTGCTCCCAATTGGTGAAGGTAAAAAGCCAGTGTCTTGGTGTGCCGATGTATTAAGGGCTAAAGATAGAACAAAAGCCGGGGTGACGGCCCCTGGAGAGGGGTTGTATTTTGTTGATGTTGAGTACCCCGAATTTCCTGAGTTGCCAATTGAAAATGATGGTCCGTATTTTTATCAGTTTATGAAGTCGAGTATAAAATAGAATGTCTCGTTCTAATATGAGAACACGTATTAAGATCTGTGGCATCACTCGTGTAGAGGATGCTATTAAGGTTGTTGAATCTGGTGCAGATGCGATTGGATTGGTATTTTATGATCCAAGCCCAAGATCTGTGCGTATTGATCAAGCAAGAGAGATAGCAAAAGCAGTGCCTGCTTTTGTATCTGTGGTCGCGCTTTTTGTGAATCCTGATAAGGATTACGTGCAGGAAGTTCTAAATAACGTTAGAATTGATCTACTTCAATTCCATGGTGACGAAGAAAATGACTTTTGTAGTCAATTCGAAAGCCCCTTCATCAAAGCAATCCGTGTCCGGCAAGCGTCGGATGTGGTGGCGTCGAGCCTGCGGTTCCCAAACTCCGTGGGTATCTTACTAGATAGCTATAAACCTGGTATTCCGGGTGGGACAGGAGAATCTTTTGATTGGTCTCTGATTCCCGATAATCATAACAGTCCTATTATCCTTGCAGGTGGTTTAACCCCTGAAAATGTTGCTTCGGCCATTAACGATGTGCAGCCATTTGCTGTTGACGTCAGTGGTGGTGTAGAGGCTTCAAAGGGAATAAAAGATTCGGACAAAATAAAAGAATTTGTAAGTGAGGTATATGATGTCGATTACACCAAAAATAGATATCGATCTTAAAGCAGTAACTGAACTACCAACAAAAACAGGCCACTTTGGTCAGTTTGGTGGTCGTTTTGTTTCTGAAACTCTAATGGCTGCACTGGATGATTTAACAGAGCTTTACGATCGCTTAAGTAATGATCCAGCGTTTCAAGAAGAATATGATAGGGACTTGGCTCACTATGTTGGGCGTCCATCTCCATTGTATTTTGCTGAGCGTTTAACAGAAAAAGCAGGCGGAGCAAAAATATATTTAAAGCGTGAGGACTTGAATCATACTGGTGCTCATAAAGTAAATAATACGATTGGTCAGGCATTGCTGGCTAAGTATACCGGTAAGCCTAATGTCATCGCTGAAACAGGTGCTGGTCAGCATGGTGTGGCCACTGCAACGGTCGCGGCTCGATTAGGCTTGAAGTGTACTGTGTTTATGGGGTCAACAGATGTTGAGCGCCAAAAATTAAATGTTTATCGCATGCGATTACTGGGTGCTGAAGTGGTATCGGTTGATTCAGGTACAGCCACTTTAAAAGATGCTATGAATGAAGCCATGCGTCATTGGGTGACGCACGTGGATGATACGTTTTATATTATTGGTACAGCAGCAGGTCCCCATCCTTATCCAAAATTGGTAAGAGATTTCCAGTCAATAATTGGTCGTGAAACCAAACGTCAGTGCGTTACGCAGGAAGGTCGTTTGCCTGATGCTGTTGTTGCATGTGTTGGCGGCGGCTCAAACGCAATTGGTATGTTTTATCCGTTTATTGAAGATGAGTCGGTTGAGATGTATGGGGTTGAGGCGGGTGGTCACGGTTTAGATGGTGATGATCATGCGGCACCATTATGTAAGGGTAAGCCTGGTGTATTGCATGGTAATCGTACTTATTTAATGGAAGATGAGAACGGTCAAATCATGGGGACGCATTCTGTGTCTGCTGGTTTGGATTATCCTGGTGTGGGTCCTGAGCACGCATATTTAAAGGATATTGGTCGTGTTAACTATGTGGCGGCAACTGATGAAGAAGCGTTAAAAGCGTTTCATGATTTGACTGAGATTGAAGGCATTATGCCAGCATTAGAATCAAGTCATGCAATTGCTTATGGTATGA
>CAJXIT010000042.1 GCA_913054055.1 uncultured Thalassolituus sp. | reverse complement strand
TTTTAAAAAATTTGGGGGGCTTTGAAATAGCGGGTTTAGTTGGGGCATATATACAATGCGCCCAGCAAGGCATGCCCGTTTTGGTGGATGGTTTTATCAGTAGTGCAGCGGCACTGATGGCTGTCGCCATTAATGCCAGCATTCGCCCTTGGTTAATGTTCAGCCATGAAAGTGCTGAACCTGGTCATCAAGCCATTTTAACCCAATTAGAAGCATCGCCTTTGTTAAATATTGGCATGCGTTTAGGGGAAGGCAGTGGTGCGGCTGTTACCGTAAGCTTAATGCAAAGTGCGGTTAAATTGCATAATGAAATGGCCACATTTGAAGCCGCTGGCGTCAGTGAAAAGGAAAGTTAATATGCAATACAAAACCATTGATCTATTACGCCATGGAGAGCCTGACGGTGGTAATGTATTTCGTGGTCGTACCGATCACCCTTTAACCGAGCAAGGTTGGCAACAGTTGGAACAAGCCACTGACGGTGGTGATTGGGATGTGATCATTACCAGCCCATTGTCCCGTTGCCATGACTTTGCTAAATCCCTTGCAGAAAAAACCAATACGGATTTATTGCTGGCGGATGAATTACGTGAGTTTGACTTTGGTATTTGGGAAAACCAAGATATGGCAAAAGTGTTCAAAGAAGACTTTGACCGAATCAAGGGCATGTGGAATGACCCCATGAACTTTGTGGCGCCTGAAGGAGAAAGTCTTTTAAACTTTGAAGCCCGTGTATTAAAAGCCTGGTTTGGTTGTTTGGCTCGCCCAGAGCAAAAACAGTTAATTGTTTGCCATGGTGGTGTGATTCGCATTCTTCTAAAAGAAATATTAGGCCTACCGTTTCCCAATATTAATCGATTAGACGTGCCATATGCGTGTCAGTCGAATTCAAGTAACCGACGTTGAGCCATTTAATTATCAACTGGTACGACACGGATAATCGTGATTTGTACCAAACGTAAGGTGCACTTCTCTCATCAAGGGTTTGGCACCTTCATTTTCTTTTCTTACCTTTCTCTATCGACGCTTGGTCCCTTTATCAATCCTTTTGGCTGAACTTATCTAGTTATCTGTGTGTATGTCTTGTTTTTACTCAAACTGGGAGTATATGGGACTAATGTCCGAGCCTTTTTAAATTAAGGGGATGAATTCGGGCCAATATCTGAAGCTTGGCTATACTTTTAATATATATGGCCAAATTATATGGATGAGACGGGTATATGGAATCCTTTGATCAAGATCAGGACCCTACTGAAACGAAAGAGTGGTTAGACTCGATTGACAGTGTGATTAGAGAAGAGGGCCTTGAACGAGCCCGATTTTTATTAAGTCGTTTGACTGAACACGCCACTCGTAATGGTTTGCCATTGTTGTACTCCATTCGCACTCCTTACCGAAATACCATCCCCCCCTCTGAAGAAGTAAAAATGCCAGGGGATTTATTTTTAGAGCGCCGCATTCGTTCACTCATTCGATGGAATGCCTTGGCCATGGTGGTGCGTGCTAACAAAAGCGGTGACGATTTAGGGGGACATATTGCCAGCTTTGCATCCAGTGCCACTTTGTATGATGTGGGTTTTAATTATTTTTTCCGCGCACCTAGCACTGAAAATGAAAAATGTCCTCTAGGGGATCTTATTTATTATCAGGGCCATATTAGCCCTGGTATTTATGCGCGCAGCTTTTTAGAAGGTCGCATCGATAAAAATCAGCTTGAAAACTTTAGGCGCGAAGTGGATGGCAAGGGGCTTAGTTCTTACCCGCACCCAAGGTTGATGCCGGATTACTGGCAATTCCCTACGGTTTCTATGGGCCTTGGGCCAATTCAGGCCATCTATCAAGCTCACTTTATGCGTTACATCTCGGCACGTGGCCTAGTACCAAGGGTTGATCGAAAAGTGTGGGCGTTTTTAGGTGACGGTGAATGTGATGAAGCAGAAACGTTAGGCGCCATTAGCTTGGCTGGTCGAGAAAAGCTTGAGAATTTAATTTTTGTTATTAACTGTAATCTACAGCGGCTAGACGGCCCTGTTCGAGGCAATGGAAAAATTATCCAAGAGCTAGAGGGGCAATTTCGCGGCGCAGGCTGGAACGTGATTAAAGTGGTATGGGGCCGACACTGGGACCCTCTATTTGCTAAAGATCATAAAGGCTTTATGCAAAAACGCATGGACGAAGTGGTAGATGGTGAGTTCCAAAATTACAAAGCTAAGGGTGGCGCTTATACCCGCGAACACTTCTTTGGTAAATACCCTGAATTAGAAGAAATGATTTCAGGTATGAAAGATGAAGAAATTTTCAAACTGAATCGAGGTGGTCATGACCCGTATAAAGTGTATGCCGCCTATCGAGCTGCGGCAGGGCACAAAGGGCAGCCCACTGTTATTTTAGCCCATACGGTTAAAGGTTATGGTATGGGTGAGGCGGCTGAAGGGAAAAACGAAGCGCATTCAGTTAAAAAATTGGATATTGAAAGTTTAAAAGGCTTCAGGGATCGTTTTGATATCCCAATTGCGGATAGCGAATTGGAATCGTTTCCATATTATCGCCCTCCAGAAGACAGTCCTGAAATGAAGTACATGCGTCAGCGTCGTGAAAAGCTGGGTGGTTTTTTACCGCAGCGAACGGAAAATAAAGAAGTTTTAACCGCGCCTGAACTTGCAACGTTTAAGGCACAGTTGGACGGCAGCGGTGACCGTGAAATCTCTAGTACCATGGCGTTTGTACGCATACTCACGGCATTAGCAAAAGACAAAAAAATTGGTGAGCGTGTAGTGCCCATTGTACCGGATGAAGCCAGAACATTTGGTATGGAGGGGCTGTTCCGCCAGTTAGGCATTTATTCCAGTGAAGGTCAGTTATATGAACCTGTGGATGCTGGTCAAATGATGTTTTACAAAGAAGATAAGAAGGGCCGTATCTTAGAGGAAGGCATCAATGAAGCCGGTGCGTTTAGTGCTTGGCTAGCAGCTGCCACTTCTTATAGTGCTTATAGCAAGCCGATGATTCCGTTTTATATTTTTTATTCCATGTTCGGTTTTCAACGAGTAGGGGATTTATCTTGGGCAGCAGGTGATTGCCAAGCACAAGGGTTTTTAATTGGTGCCACCGCTGGGCGAACCACATTAAATGGCGAAGGTTTGCAGCATCAAGACGGCCATAGCCATATTTTGGCAAACACCATTCCAAACTGTATTACCTATGATCCTACTTTTGCTTATGAATTAGCCGTGATCATTCAAGACGGTTTGCACAGAATGTACGAAGAGCATGAGCGTGTGTTTTATTACATCACGGTTATGAATGAAAATTACGAGCAACCTGCTATGCCGAAAGGCGTAGAAGAAGGCATTCGTAAAGGCATATATAAATTCAAAGACTCAGGCAAATCCAAACAAAAAGTTCAATTAATGGGTAGCGGAACCATTTTAAGAGAAGTGATTGCTGCAGCAGAGATTTTAGAAAACGATTATAAAATCAATGCGGACATTTGGAGTGCGCCCAGTATCAATGAAGTGACCCGTGAAGGACGATCCATTGAACGTTGGAATTTATTAAATCCAGATAAAAAAGCTAAACAGGCTTACCTCACTCAGTGTTTAGAATCGGCTCAAGGGCCAGTGATTTGTGCTACTGATTATATGAAGCAGTACAGTGAACAGTTACGGGCCTATATGCCAGAAGGTAAAACCTTTGTAACGTTAGGAACGGATGGCTTTGGACGCAGTGACAGCCGAGAGAAGCTTAGGGAGTTTTTTGAAGTTGATCGCCACTACGTTGTATTAGCAACCTTGTCAGCGCTGGTTCGTGATGGTGAACTGGATAAAAAAGTTCTGAAAAAAGCCATCAAAGACTTTGGTATTTCAGCCGACAAACTTGATCCACTTTATAACTAGGAATTTGCCATGAGCCAGACACAAGTGACTGTGCCGGACCTGGGCGGTATAGAAGAAGTAGAAGTGATCGAGATCAGTATCTCTGTGGGTGACACGGTTGAAGCTGAGCAAGAGATCATAGTGTTAGAAAGCGACAAAGCCACCATGGAAGTACCCGCGCCGATGGCTGGCACGGTGGCCGCGATTTTAGTGAGTGTGGGGGATAAAGTTTCATCAGGTACTCCTGTGGTGGAAATGGAATCGGCTGTTGAGCAAAGAACTGCGGAACCTGACACGAAAAAAACAACGACAGATGTTGTGGTTGAAGCGGCACAAGAAAAAGTATCAGCAGAGCCTGAAGTGGCCCCAGACAGTGAAGTGGAAGTGTGTGTCCCCGATCTTGGTGGTGCTGATGCGGTAGAAGTCATTGAGTTAAGTTTAAAGGTTGGCGACGCTGTTGAAGCAGAAGACAGTTTATTGGTGCTGGAAAGTGATAAGGCCACAATGGAAATACCGGCACCCTCAAGTGGTAAGCTACTGGCATATTCGGTATCGGTTGGTGATAAAGTCAGTGAAGGTGATGTAATCGCTCGTATGGTAGGGCAACAAAACGCTTCTAAGCCTGCTGCTGAAGCGAAACAAGACAATGCGCCGCCAGCAAACACGGAGCCCGTACCACCTACAACAATCAGCAAACCAATAGAATCAATTCCTGCGGCCCCTACTTCTAGCGGCAAGGTGCATGCCGGTCCAGCTGTGCGTCAGTTAGGTCGTGAACTGGGCGTGGATTTAACGCTTGTTTCAGGCACCGGCCCAAGAAATCGAATTTTAAAATCAGACGTACAAGCATTTGTGAAAAATCGTTTGCAGCAGCCATCTTCGGGTGCGCAAACCATGGGTGTAGTGGGCAGCAGTGAAGACTTTTCTCGCTTTGGTGCAATTGAAAATGTGCCGCTGAATAAAATTAAACAGGTCACGGCTAAAAACATGGTGCAAAGTTGGAGTACCATTCCACAGGTGACGCAGTTTGATTCGGCCGACATTACCCAGTTAGAGGCGTATCGCAAAGGCGACATGGCTACCATGCTACCAGAAGGCGTAAAAGTATCGCCTTTGGCATTTGTCCTGAAAGCGTGTGTATTGGCGTTACAAAAGTTTCCCCAGTTTAATTCATCGTTGAATGCAGACGGCAGTGAATTGATATTTAAGCAGTTTTACAACTTAGGCATTGCAGTAGAAACACCCGATGGTCTACTCGTGCCTGTGATTAAAGAAGCGGATAAAAAAGGCATCATCGACTTTGCTCAAGAAAGTGCCGAGCTAGCAGGTAAGGCCAGAGACAAAAAACTCCCTATGGATGGGATGATGGGGGGCACGTTTACCATCTCCAGTTTGGGGGGGATTGGTGGAACAGCATTTACTCCTATTGTTTCAGCCCCTCAAGTTGCCATATTAGGTGTGTCTAAAGCCAGCATGCAGCCTGTCTGGAATGGTAATAGCTTTGAACCGAGGCTAATGCTACCCATTAGTTTATCGTACGATCACAGAGTGATTGATGGCGCTGAGGCGGCTAGGTTTGCTCGTTATATATGCCAGTTATTGAGCGATACACGGCATATGTTGTTGTAAAATAACCATAATATAAAAGGATGAATTTGAATATCCGTCTACACTTTAATTAAGTTGTAGATAATGAGAGGACGTGGATGTGCATGGATTATTAGCACCCGCAATCATGCTGATGAATAAGCTAAGTTACGCCAAAAAATTTGGTGTAATTAGCTTAACATTTTTTATTCCGTTGCTGTTATTAAGCTACGCGATCATTAATCAGACCTACCAGACCATACAAAAAACAGCTGTCGAACAAGAGTCTTTGGGCGTTATCAATGATTTTTTAACCATCACAGATGAAGCGTCCATGTACCGCGATATCGCATCTGTTCAAGTATTGCTAAATAATAAAGAAGGTTTGGCTCATCATGCGGAAAAATTAGAATCGAAACTATATAAAGATATAGGGAAATTTCTAGTTAAATATAAAGGAACAGCCATTGCTGCCGAGGTTGAATCAAAATTACCAAAGTGGAAAAAAGATTTGTCTCGGGTGGCTGAAAATAGACAAACAATCATTTCAGACCAATACACAACTTATAATAAAACCATAAGCGAAATGTTGTTTATGGCGAACATCATCGCTCAAAATTCAGGTATCTCATTAGATACAAATCAAGATGTACAAATACTGTTAAGCTTGGTACTGGTGGATTATCCGGCCTATTCAGAATCGTTGAGCTTTGCCCACTCAGTGGGTGTGTTTTCAGCCGTGATGCAATATTTAAATGCCACCGTTTATGACACCCTAAACGATGTATATGATTCTATGGATGGCACCATTAGTGCGCTTAATCAAAACCATAATACGCTTGTCAAAGAGAACCCCATTTTTACAAACTTGTTCAGCAAGGTTTTTCCAGAAGTTGAAAAAGATTTTTCAGATCTGCTTGGTCGGTTAGATGAGGAAGTCATTTCTGCTAATAGTATCAACATGACTTGGGAAGATTATTCCTCATACTATCAAAGCAAAACAAAAAATATTCTGAAAGTTAGAGAATTAGCATTTAGTCAGTTGAATGTGATATTAGGTGAGCGAAAGTCAGCACTCACAAAAAAGTTACTGATTGTTGCGGTTGCTATCGTCATGGTGATGTTGCTTATTGTATATCTATATGCAGCGTTCTTTTGGAGTGTCAGAAGCACCGTTGGCGAATTCCATTCAGCCGCTCATAAAATTAGCTTGGGTGATATGAGAGTAAGAGTCAGTGTTGCTTCCCAAGATGAAATGGGGGAGCTAACCTCTGAATTCAATGTGATGGTTGAAAAGATACATTCGCTTATGCAAGCGGTTCAAGGTACTTCCACAGAAGTTTCGTCAGCCATGGAAAAAGTGGGTAAGAACGCAGAGCAAAGCGAAAACGCAGCCAACGAACAGCTTCAGCAAACCGAGCAAGTGGCATCCGCCATTACTCAAATGTCGGCCACGGCTGAAGAAGTAAATCGACAAAGTGGCGACGCGGCTAACTCTGCTTCTCAGGCAACAGATCAAGCGGGTCAAGCAAGTGGTGTTGTATCAGAAACGCTCTCACAGATTTCTGCATTAGCGGATGAAATCATGCGAAGCACAGAAGTGATCAACACACTGTCAGAGAATTCTGAGAACATTGCCAGTATGTTAGCCGTGATTAAGGGCATTGCCGAGCAAACTAATTTATTAGCTCTTAATGCCGCCATAGAAGCCGCAAGGGCAGGGGAGCAAGGCCGAGGTTTTGCCGTCGTAGCGGATGAAGTAAGAACCCTAGCGAGCCGAACTCAATCAAGCGCGCAAGAGATTGATGAGGTAATGACATCCATTCATGCAGGCATCAGTAGCGCTGTTGAAGTGATGGGGAATAGTCATATGATGGCACAAGACACAGTAGAGTCCTCTTCTCAGGTTCGTGTTGCGTTAGATCAAATAGTAGAAATGATTAATTCGATCTCACAAATAAATGGACAAATCTCAACGTCGGCCAGTGAACAAACACAAGTCGCACGGACCATTGATGAAAATGTAGTGAAGATAAACGACTTAGGTCGTGAAACGGTAAATGATGCACAGCATACGGTGGAAGCAATTAGAGAAGTGGTTCAATTAACCGAGTCGTTACAAGAGAAGATGGATCGGTTTCAGGTTTGATGGTTTAGATGTTTGTAATAAGAAGCCGAGCAATGCTCGGCTTTTTATTTTTTAGGAATTACTGTTTAAATACAATTTTGGTCGCATTTAAATTTGTTCCTAAATACAAGTCGTCTTCAATTCCTTCTGGATCAACTTTATAGACGCCCGGTGTACTGTCTTCGCTACTGGTGATCCAAAGATAGTTGTTTGGACCAATTTCAATATCGGATAAATGACGGGCACTGTAGTCATTTACTATATTGCCTAACTCATTTGTTGACGGGTTGAACTCCATAACATTTAAGAAGTAAGTATAAACATTCGCGATTCTTTGTGACTGATCAGTTAACACGTAACCTTGAGTCTCTGACAATATAGCTACATCTTTAATTGATCCAATTGAGCTTGTTCCAGATAATATTGTGCTTAGTGTGTGGTCCGTTGTATTAATGGATTCAAGTACACCATAATCAGAGTCATAATCCCCAAAAGAAGCGGAATATACATTGTCCCCAAATACTGAAAGAGACTGTACATTATGCCCTGTTAAAGTAATGTTATCGATTTCTTGGTCTGTGACTATGTCAAATACAGCTACAATAGAATCATTTGTATAATCTCTAATATCGTATGGGCCATAAGTACCTTCACCTGTTTTACCATTTCTTAATCGTTGCATGGCTACAAAAAGTTTACCATTAGCGATAACGGCGTCAGACATGTCGGTTTGAGTCGCTGTAGTCGTTACGCTAGTAGTCACATTATCTACCGTAACATCGCTTGTTTGACTTGCTAAATAGGCGCTTAAATCTAACTCGCCAAGCTTAAAGTCTTCTTCATTTGCAGCGGATGGGTCCACTATCCAGACCTTGCTTGTGTTGTATCTAATCACATAGGCTTTGGTCGCACTCACTTCGATGATCTTATAAGGGTTTGATGTTGATTCAGACTCGTCATTGGTCGAGTAAGTCCATTCTTCAACATCAGATAATAAGAAGTCATATTTAGTGATAGTATCGATGTAGTTTCTACCAATGTGATAAAAGCTTTCGGAGCTGGCAGATAAACTGTAATCACTGGCTGTTTTAATCAAGTTGCCATCTAGGAAGCCACCATCACTACAGCCTATTGCAACAGCGCTGCTAGAGTAATCAGCTGCAACTGTTTGGATTGCCATATCTAGAGCCGATGAGTCACATTCAACCCCAACATAATTAGACGAATCAGATTCTTCTAAACAACCAGAAAGCATAATGCTTACTGTTAAGGCAAGTGTAATTTTGCGATTTATCATATTAGTTTTCCTTTTTAAAAACGATATTGAATATTTGAATTGAGGATTAACCCTGGAGCGGGTCTATTATTTTGATCGTGATAGCGATTATCGAGCAGGTTCTCTATTGTTAGCGAAGCTGAGATCTTATCAAGAGCGTAATTTAGTCTAATGTTATGGATAACTCGGCCGCTATGTTTATCTAAGTTGGCTGTATCGACGTAAAGCCCTTGATCACTTTGAAATTGGTAAATTAAATCAATGTGTTGAGATAGAGCGAAATTGACGTTGCTACTGATACTGCGATGGAAGATTCCAGCTAGTTTTTTATTATCAAAACCATTTATTTCCGATTTAACGAGCGAATCTTGAATGATGGCAATCAAAGAGATTTTAAATCGATTAAAGTAACCAGTAATTTTGCTTTCTATTCCTAAAATATCTGCACTTGACAGGTTTTTAAACGAGCCTGTTCCACCAGAAAATTGAGCGACAATGGCATCTGAAAGATTTCGGTAATATAGATCTGTTTCTAATGTGACAAGATTGTATGCGCTATTTATATTGAAATTTAAATTGTATGACTCTTCGGGTTTTAAATTGATATTGCTTTTCATTAACCCTCTATTTCCGAACAACTCGTACAAGGTGGGTGTTCTGAGAGACTTTGAAAGACCAATTCTTATGGAGCTATCTTTAAAGGCGAAATAGCTATAGGAAGAGCCCCATGAGATATAACTATTTTTAACTTTTGTTTGTTCAGGGGCTGAAAATAAACTCTCTTGTCTTTTAGTCAGGTTTATCTGGCTGACATTGAAACTCAGTTCATGATTTTGGTCCTTACTTGTCCAATCGTTACTCAATTTCCATTTGTTACTGACTTGTGTTGATTTAATATCGCAAGTTGAGGTTGTGTTCAGGCATTTCACTGAGTCGGAAACCAGTGTGTGATCATCTTGGAATTTTTCACTTTTAAAGTCGTATGCAAGAGAAATGGCCCTATTCTGAGATTTATAGGATAAAGCTTCTGTTAACTTAATTGTTTCAGAGTCATATTTGTTAATAAACGAACCAACTCCGATAAATGCACCTGGGTCGCTGTAAGTCTCATCTGTAGAGTTATGATTAATTCTAACGCTGTTAATTAAGCTGTGATTCAGTCGGTATTCATGAAATCCCTGAATATCCAATTCAGCATCACTCAGATAAGCATTATTGTCATATCTATTCTGTTGGTAATTAGGAAGATTCTTTTTTGAGTTAATAGCTTGTAACTTTATTCCAAGGTTAGCGTTGGGTGTGGTTTTGTGCTGCCATTTAAACAGAGCGCTGTTTTTATCATATTGATTATTACGAAGCTCTTCTACTTTTCCGGAGTGACTCGGCTCTAAAAATGGGGAAGGAACTGGGTATTCGTAATTAGCTTTACTTACAAGTCTATTGAGGCTGATAGTTGCTTGGCCTAAGCCAGATATGCTTTGTGTTATGCCGTATTCATTTGTATCAAATGACCCTGCAGAAATAAAAGCTTTAGACCCATTAACTGCATTTGAGTTGATAGTATCTATGATGATGGTACCTCCAATACCATCACTATTGTTTTTGATTATTTTTATGCGCTCGATTTGCTGAAGAGGGAGACGATTAATGTCAAAGCCACCATATTGGGCATCATTTATTTCGTGGCCATCAACTATAAATTGTATTTGCTGATGGCTTGATCCTCTAATAGAAAGTGTGACCAAGTTTCCTATTCCGGAGCTTCGGGTTTGAATCCCCGCATTATATTGTAGGAATTCAGATAAGTTTTGGTATTTTCCTGCAAATTCAGGGTGATCAAATTCTTCTGCAATGAGTTCAGGGAGGGATACTTGGTCAGCTGATACGACTTGCTTTTTTAGGTGCGTCACATTTCCTTCAGCAAATATGTGTCCACTGAATAGTATAGATATTGTGATTGGAACTAAATGGCGCATATATTACCGAGATGGCACATACGCAAAGGAGTCATATATAAAATATGATTGCCCGCACGTCGCCCACCGCAACTACAGTTAATAAATATATCTAGGCCGGTATCCGGGCTTACAACTTAAATCACGAAGTGACTTTGATTAAACGCCTTCCCAAGCATTGATCGCTCAGTGGCTGGTTGTTTAATCTGAGTTGCTTACCGTTGCGGGGGCAGCACTGGAATCATTGGCTATGAGCCTTTTTCACCAGTTTCCCGTTTAACTCTGACCTAAGAGAACAGTCAGAGCACCTAAAACGGGCTGCATAGTACGAAAGCTTCAAAAAAAGGTCAATGACAGATCTTTCATGTTAACTATGAGTAGAATGATTGACAGGTAGGCTGATGGTAAAGCGGGTCCCGGTTCCTAGGGTGCTGTCAACTCGCATTTGGCCTGAGTGGTGGTTGGTGATGATAAAGAAGGATACTGAAAGGCCAAGGCCTGTGCCCATGCCCACGTCTTTGGTGGTAAAGAAGGGTTCGAATATGTGCTTAGCGGTTTCTTCATCCATGCCTGGCCCATTGTCTTCTATGATGATTTCAACGGTTTGCTCTTTGGCTTGAGTGAAAATCTGGATGCGGCTATACCAATCCATATCAAACTCTTTTTGGGCTTTATATTCCGTTAATGCTTGGGATGCATTTTTCAGAAGATTCAAGATAACCTGCTCTATTTCAGATGGAATGCAGGGTACTTCTGGCATGGTGTAATCAAAGTCTTTTACCAGATCAATGCTTTTGAAATCGTAACCACTGCTTAAGTCATATTCATTTTTCGCAATGTTGATTGAGCGCTCAATAATGTGATGTAAATTCTGAAGCTGTAAATCTTTGTCACTTTGACGGCTAAACTGCAGCATGTTCTTTACTATGGTGGCAGCCCGTTCTCCGGCTTGAGAAATATTATCTAAGAAGGTAAACACTTCTCGTTGCTTCATGTATTCGCTAATGGTTTCCATATCTGTGTTGAGTGATTCAGCGGAAGTGACATTCTTTTTAAGGGCAGGATTTAATCGTCGCTGAATATTCTGTACGGTTTGCACCACAGCGCCTAGCGGGTTGTTAATTTCGTGTGCCATGCCGGCTGCTAGACCACCAAGAGAAAGCATCTTCTCCGACTGCACCATCATGTCTTCCATTTGTATACGCTGGGTAACATCATCTATGCGAATAACCGCACCAGAGCGAGTAGTGTCCAATAATGGGTAAACGGTCATGTCTAAAAAGCTGTCTTTATTGCCGTTGTTATATTGAATGCGTTCTACTTTATTGGTGAGGTGTTTTTCTAATGAATCGGTTATTAAATTTAAATAGGGGAATAAAAATCCGCATGATTCTTCTAAAGGTTGATAAATGGCGTCATCACGATCAATTTGTGTGACGGTGGTTGCCCCTTTATTCCATTGTGTGATTTTCAGTTCATGGTCAATGGCGATGATGGCACTGGGCATGGAATCTATGATGTTATTTAAATAGTGTTGGAAGTCAGTCAGTTTATGTTCAACACGGGCTCTCACTTTTACTTCAAATTCTAAGCGTTCATTGGATTCATGCATTTTTGTAGACAGTTCAATGGCCCTTAAGCGTGCTTGTTCGGCCTTGTCGCGTTCCTGTCTTAATATATAGTCGTCTTGTTCGATGCGATTGAGCATGAAATTAAAGTTTTCAGCTAAAGTGCCAATTTCATCAGAATAAAATCGCTGTGCCCTTAATGCGTAATTTTGCTCCATAGCGATTTCATTTGTGGTATCCGTTAACGAAAAGATGGGGCGTAATATAAGGCGATTAATAAAGTAAAGTACGATATACACCAATGCTAAGCCAAAACAAAATGCCAGCAAGTTAATCATGATCATTTCAAGTAAGAACATTTTCTCTATGTTGGCTTCCATTTTAATCATGAGAATAAAATTATTGCCTGGAATAATGATGCAATTTGGATCAGGGTTTTTAACGCTTAGGGTTTTAAGGTCTTTAGGAAAGGCATTGGATTGGGATTCTAAAATAATGCCTTTTGATGAGTATATGGCTAAATCAATAACGGTAAAACGATTTTGCTTTTGATTTAAATACTGGATCCAGTTTTCACTTTTTTCCAAATAAGGAGAATTAAAAACCAATGAATTTAATGATGCAATATGCTTCTGCATAGGGTTATGAGTAGCTACCCATATGTTACTGAAGGTATTGGTCACATAAACAATGGAGATGGCAATGGCAAGCAATACAAAGACCTTTTGCTTGACTTTAAGTTGTCTGAAAAATTGACGCATAAGTATATGTGAGGATTATATAATTTTTATGCTTTGAGGTTACATGAGAACAGGGAAGGGGCCAATAGCTCTAACTGACTATTTGTGCAGCCACATGTTCATGAGCCGGGCATTCTATTCCCAGTTTTTTACACTCTTCAATTACATAACCGGTTATATAGCGTATTTCAGTTGGGCGCATGTGTTTATGGTCTTGATACATGGAGCTGTAATTATTCGCTGTCGATTGGCAAATTGACTCTACTAAGTTAATGGTTGGGGCCAAATTTAAATTTAAGCGATCACACAAGGCGTCAAGCTCTAAGCACAGAGATTTCATATGGGAGTGGGCGGCAGGCCGACTGAGTAATTTGCCATTTTGGCACTGGTAAATCACAGTTAGAGGGTTAATGGCACTGTTGATCACAAGTTTTCGCCATAAAATAGGAGAGATGTTCTCATGCCATGTATATATGGACGGCGGCAACCAAGTCGTAAGTGTGTTTTGTTTTGCAGCAGGGGTTAGTGGGCCTATGTGGTTTTCTCCCTGCCCTGCATGTACCAGTATATTATCTGATTCTTTGAATACGCCTTCGGTTGAACTGCATGCATAAATACTTAAAGAGGGGTATCGCTTAGCAATGGCTTGTTGAGAGCCCATGCCATTTTGTATTAATAATATTTGGCAGTCGTTGGCCAAGTTGTTTTCAATACTGATCACGGCCTTTTCGGCATCAAATGCCTTGGTGCAGACAATTAAAAAACGGATCTTGCTATGGTTTTGAGACAGCTGAGCGGGTTGGGTTTTTGTTGCACTGATAGTTTGTAAGCTGGGGCGTTTTTTGAATTCAAAGGATTCAGCGGTTTGGTTGCGGGTGATGAAGTGCAGCTTAGCATTATTATTAAAATAACTTGCCCACAGGTAGCCCATGGCTCCACTGCCTAGGATATATATGTCTTGCATGTATTAAGCGACTTTTGTATTGGTTTGCCAAGATTGGGCAATATACCTTAAATACGCGTCGGGGTGGTGAAGTTGAATGGAATTAATGTTCAGTTTTAATGTTACTTCGTCTAACCCCAATTGCTTGGCGGCAATGTACATAGGACCTTTGGCGACTTCTATGTATAGCCATACCAATAAGAAGTGGGCATCAGGCAGGCTATGGTGCCGTCTAATTCCCAGTAATGTTGGGGCGTCAAGTTCCGTTACTTCACTGAGTGCTTGTAGGCAAGAGTGCCATAATTCTAAGTGATGTTGTTCGGTTTGATCGGGTTGATCATTGGCATATTTCGACATGGCTTTAGTGATATAGGCTCTGTCGGCATAGGCTGAGTAAAAATCATTACTGCCGTTAGGCAAAGGGAAAACGGCCCATGATTCGGGGGCAAGCATGTAGTCTTCAAAGCGCCTGATTCTTTGACCGTTATGTGGGGATAGGGCCGCTAAGGCTCTATTCACTTCAACTCCAGTATTTTGATCACCCATATAGTCATGGTAAGAACTGTACAAATATTGTTCGGCTCGGCTACACAGTTTATTGATCACAGGTATTTGATGAATGTATTTAAGTGCCTTATTCATGACCCGTGGTTGAATCAGAACTTGTTTTTTCTTTTCATCTGCAAATAAGTAGCCGCTTTCACCCGTGGCGTTTTGATGCCATTGGTTGTAGCTCATTAGCCAGGGTTCAAGCCAGTTGCTTGGTGGGACTTTGCTGTACACCAGTATGTGAAGGCTTGTGGGCAATAAGCAATACCCTAATAGGTCAATGTGGTCTTGATCTTTGAGAGAGGCGAGCAGGGCATCGTACGCAAATACTGAGCTGAACATGTTCTGATGAGCATGGCTAGGCACATTTACGTAATAAATCTGATTAGGTAGATCTAGGCTGATTTTCTTATCCATAAATTAAAAATAGTTCAGACTGATTAATATGTCATTGAAAATGGCGGATATGATCCGTTTTGTTGTCTCTATAAAACTTTAA
>CAJXIT010000041.1 GCA_913054055.1 uncultured Thalassolituus sp. | reverse complement strand
CTATTACTCTGAAAGATAGTTTGGTGAAAATTGACTACTTTAATGTTGACTCAGCTGATAATATTGTCGAAACAAATGGGTCAGTCGTGTACACAAAGTCAAATACTGAAAGCGTTTTAGTCGTTGATACAACAATTGACTTTGATGGTGTAATCGCTACTTCTAAAGTATCTCAAACCTGCCCTAATGCAGAAGCTCCGTGCATTGTGGATGCTGATGTTCTTGCTGAAAATGGCAAAATCTATCGAGTGGAAAACCTATCAGTATCTTTATCTAATGGTTATAGAGGGGCGGCAGAATTCTTTCTTCCTGAGCTAGGTAAAGTGTTTGCTAATTTTTATAGTGTTCAATACTGTGAAGATGGCTCAATTGGGAATGGCTCGATGTATATACAAGATCTAAATAGTTCTGCTGAGATTGAAGTATATTTCAACGGATGTGGCGAAGAGGAAGCTGTCTATTTTTACGCTGAAGGTGCACCAAAATAACCTGATTAAGCGAGATTAGTTTGATGAAAGCCAGTTGAGCAATCAACTGGCTTTTTTCTTTTGTGATGCTTGATTTGATCGTCAATCTTTAAACACAACTTCCCAAGGCCCCATTCCTGTTATCTGGATCACCGCTTCTTTATCTTTAGTAAACACATAGTGATCATGACCCGATGGTGTCACGTAATAATCTCCAACCTTGTATTGTGTGGCCACATCCGTATTCATTTTTTCGCCAAACCCTACGTACAGTTCACCTTGTAAAATGGTCACCCGCTCTGGTCCTGGGTGCTGATGCACGGCTAAGCGCATATGCTTGGGTGTTTTTAAACGAATGGTGAATAGCCCTGATTGTTTTGGGTGGCCTTCTAATACCGCTAACAAGGTGCCTTCAGGCAATGAAGGGGCCGCTTTTCGCCATTTTATCTTATGCTCAAATACTTGAATGGTCCCGTTTGGAATGTCGGATTTGGCTTGTAGCTGTTGAGCTTGGCATAGGCTAAGGCTAGTGGTTAATACTAGGGAAGTGGCTAACGTGATTAGGCGCATGCTGGATCCTTTTTACCATTCTTTTCAAGTTTCATTTTTATGTCCAATATCTTTCACTATTTTCTTTTGCATTTCAATTTTGAATCATTAATATGGGACTTGCTCACGGGGTGCCGGTAATCAATCACTTTGATTATAGGCTGAGATCATTACCCGTTGAACCTGATCCGACTAGCATCGGCGTAGGAATGAGCGTAGAAAAGATGATTTAAATATCGCTGTTATCAGTTTAATTCTATCTTTTTTACATCTATGCATGTTTGTTGTTGTGCTGCAGTGTTTTCTGTATCACGCAATAAATGGCTTCCCGCACGTCTGTGTTAGTGGTTACTTAATTAAGGACCCACTATGCAAAATTCTTCTGATAAAAACATCATACAGTCTGCTAACTTGGCGGATGTGAATGAAAGTGTTATCACACGTACGCCACTGCCTGGCAGTGAAAAAGTCTATCTACAAAGCCCAAACCACCCAGACGTGAAAGTCCCTATGCGTAAGATTAATCTTACCGATGGCACTGATATTACGGTTTACGATACTTCTGGCCCGTATACCGATGTGAATGCAGAAATTGATGTGCACAAAGGCATCACCTCAAATGTGCGTGAAAAGTGGATTTTAGATCGCGATGATTCTCAGTTATATCAAGGCCGTGATACCAAACCTGAAGACAATGGCATCGATGACGAGTCCAAAGCCTTTCAATTTTATAACCCTCATCTTCAGCGCCAGCCACGTCGTGCTAAGCCTGGTAAAAATGTATCCCAATTGCATTACGCGCGAAAAGGCATTGTGACGCCAGAAATGGAATACGTGGCCATGCGTGAAAATCAAAAGCGCGAAGCCTTAGACAATGAATTTACCACCCCAGAGCGAGAGGCCAGACTTAAAGGCAATCATATGGGCGCCAAAATACCTGATGTGATGACAGGCGAATTTGTACGTGAAGAAATTGCCCGTGGTCGCGCCATTATTCCTGCCAATATTAATCACCCTGAGTTAGAGCCAATGATCATTGGTCGTAACTTTTTAGTGAAAGTGAATGCCAATATTGGCAACAGCGCTTTGACGTCTTCAATTGAAGAAGAAGTTGAGAAACTGGTTTGGTCAACGCGCTGGGGCGGTGATACGGTTATGGATTTGTCTACGGGTAAACACATTCACAGTACCCGGGATTACATCATTCGCAACAGTCCAGTGCCTATTGGAACCGTGCCTTTATACCAAGCGTTAGAAAAAGTAGGCGGCATTGCTGAAGACCTGACTTGGGATATTTTTCGAGATACCTTGATTGAACAAGCTGAGCAAGGAGTGGATTATTTTACCATTCATGCGGGCATTCGTTTGGCCCATGTGCCATTAACCGCTGATCGTGTCACAGGCATTGTGAGTCGCGGTGGTTCCATCATGGCCAAGTGGTGCATTGCTCATCATGAAGAAAGTTTTTTATATACCCACTTTGAAGAAATTTGCGAAATCATGAAAGCCTATGATGTGAGTTTTTCTTTAGGTGATGGATTACGTCCGGGCTCGCAAGCCGATGCTAACGATGCGGCACAGTTTGCAGAATTAGAAACCCTTGGTGAACTGACACAAGTGGCGTGGAAACATGACGTGCAAGTGATGATCGAAGGCCCAGGCCACGTACCTATGCATATGGTGCAGGCTAACATGGAAAAACAGCTTGAGTGCTGCGACGAAGCGCCGTTTTATACCTTGGGGCCATTAACCACTGATATAGCCCCTGGCTATGATCACATTACGTCAGGCATTGGTGCCGCCATGATTGGTTGGTTTGGCTGTGCCATGCTGTGTTATGTGACACCTAAAGAACATTTGGGTTTACCAAATCGTGACGATGTGAAAGTGGGTATCATTACCTACAAACTTGCAGCGCACGCAGCGGATATTGCAAAAGGCCATCCGGGTGCTCGTTATCGTGATGACATGATGTCAAAAGCGCGTTTTGAATTCCGTTGGGAAGATCAATTTAACCTGGGGTTAGACCCAGATACCGCGCGGGAATACCATGATGAAACTCTGCCAAAAGACAGCGCGAAAGTGGCACACTTTTGTTCCATGTGTGGTCCGAAGTTTTGCTCCATGAAAATTTCACAAGAAGTGCGTGATTATTCCAATAACCGCTATGCTGAAAATTTAACAGACTCGGAAATTCAAGCAGGCATGGCAGAAAAAAGTGCTCAGTTCAAAGCCTTAGGCAGTGAAGTCTACATTCCTGGTGATGCCAGCAAGGTTGTGGCTGAAGAGGACGCTTAGTGATGACACTTGCAGGCGGGCAAGCCAAAAAGGTTGCCATTGTTGGTGCGGGTATCTGCGGCAGTATTACCGCTTGGTATGCCGTGCGACAAGGTTTTGAAGTGCATGTGTTTGAACCGGATGCCAACAAATCAAGCTGCTCCTATACCGCAGCGGGCATGTTGGCGCCCATGGCGGAACTTGAAAGCGCCAATGACCATATTCATCAACTGGGTTTAGAGTCTATTGTGCTGTGGTCTAGTATCATTGATGCATTAGATGAGCCTGTGTTTCATAAAGACAATGGTACATTGGTGGTGAGTCATCGGCAGGATGAGGGCGCATTTAATCAGTTTGTGAATTGCCTAAAAACTAAGTTAGGAGATCACTTTTCTGAATCGTGTTTGTTAATGGATCAACAAAACCTTGAACCTGAACTGAAAGAGTTGGGGCGATCTTTATATTTAAAAAATGAAGCGCAAGTGGATGCTCAGCAAGCTTTATTTGCTTTGCACAGCGATTTGAAAAAGCAGTCTAACTGGCATCAAAAGCAGGTTATGAATTTGCAAGCTGGCAAAGTGAATGGTGAAGATTTTGATTGGGTATTTGACTGTCGTGGATTAGCTGCAAAAGGCGAGATTAAAGGGTTGCACGGTGTGCGCGGTGAAGTGATCACTGTGCAAGCCCCTCAAGTTAACATTCAAAGAATGGTGCGAGTGATGCACCCTAGGTATCGTATTTATATTGTGCCAAGGGAAAATCATTGTTACATGATTGGCGCCACTGAAATCCAATCAGCGGATGTAGGGCCAATCAGTGTGCGCTCTACGCTTGAGCTATTATCAGCGGCGTTCAGTGTGCACCCAGGATTTGCCGAAGCCCGTATTTTAAAGCTAGATTGCAATGCAAGGCCTACCACGTTAGATCATCAACCATTCATTGAGCATGAAGCAGGGCTAAGCCGCATTAATGGCTTGTACCGACACGGCTATTTGCTGGCTCCGTCGGTAGTGGCGAAGGCGTTTGCCCAGTTAGGGTTAGATGTCACTTCTGATTTAAAACAAAATTCTTCCATGGAGTACCGTGATCATGAACATTGTATTTAATGGGCAGAGTTTACAAGTGTCTGAAGCGTGCACCTTATTGCAGTTTTTAGATAACAGTGAAGTGTGTCAGGGGTTAACCATCGATCAGTCGGTTGTGGCGGTGAATTTAGAGTTTGTGCACAAAGATGATTACCACAATCATATACTGAATGATGGCGATGCCATTGAACTATTAACCGCGGTAGTGGGAGGCTGAAGATGGATGGGCTAAATACTGGAATGAATCTAAGTGACCCGTTACATATTGGCGGACAAACGTTAGACAGTCGGTTTTTTATCGGCACCGCCATGTATGACTCTCCTGCAAATATGCAGGCTGCAATCGATGCATCTCAATCGCAAGTGGTGACCTTGTCCCTAAGGCGACAAGTTGCAGCCGATGGCATGCAACAAAACGAAAACTTTTGGCAGTTTATACAGTCATTTCAGCAAAGTAATCGTTATTTGTTGCCCAATACGGCGGGTTGTTTAAGTGCAAAAGAAGCCATAACCACCAGTATTATGGCGCGAGAGTTATTCAAAACCAATTGGATAAAACTTGAAGTCATTGGGGATGATTACACTTTACAGCCTGATCCATTTGAATTGGTAGAAGCAGCCTCTGAGTTAATTTCACAAGGGTTTGAAGTGTTTCCCTATTGCACAGATGATTTAGTTTTGTGTGAAAAGTTATTAAGTGTTGGCTGTAATATCTTAATGCCTTGGGGCGCGCCCATTGGCACAGGAAAGGGTTTGATGAACCCTTATGCTTTGACCCTGCTACGAGAACGGTTTCCAAATATTCCTTTGGTGGTAGATGCCGGAATTGGCAAACCCAGTCACGCAGCTCAAGCCATGGAGTTAGGGTACGATGCCGTTTTATTAAATACAGCGGTGGCAAAATCACAAAACAGCATTGCCATGGCTCATGCGTTTCGATTGGCCATTGAAGCAGGGCGACAAGGTTATCTTGCGGGTTGTATGAACGAACAAAATAAGGCCAGTGCCAGTACACCTGTGGTGGGCACACCGTTTTGGCATCAAAATTAAAACACCAAACTAAAATACACACAAAATAGGTCACGTGTACGGAACAGTTGTGAATAGAGAAGGCAATGCCATATAAAAACGTTAATAAAAAGCCCAGTGTGATTTGCATTTCGGCCACTGACCCCATGGGCTTGTCAGGTGTACATGCTGATATGCGCGCGCTCGCCTCCATGGATGTTCATGGTATGGCGTGTATCACGGCCACTACCGCACAAAATGAAAGGGGTTTTTACCAGTTAAACCCTGTTTCTGATGATGCTTTTTTCAGTCAGTTAGATGCCCTTGTGGGCATGGCCAATTGCCATGTGATTAAAATTGGTTTACTGGCTAATGCTAGGCAAGCCGAAATATTAATAACTCATGATGTTTTTAAAAATAAATCCATAATTTTAGATCCTGTATTGGCAGCCAGTAGTGGCTCTATTGAACAATATGAAAATCGGCTGGCGGGTATTTTAAATCTATTGCCTCATGTGGATTTACTGACACCAAATATGAATGAAGCAAAGGCTTTGCTAGGAGCTGAAATTGATCAGCACGAGTCTGTAGAAGAGTTAGCCCAGCAATTTCTAGATAAAGGAGTCAACGCTACTCTGTTAAAAGGTGGGCATACCGATGAGCCATCGTTGGATTTTTATTGTGCCCAAGACATTCAGTTTTATCTAAAGCATGAAATATTTGAACATCAATATAATCGTGGTACAGGCTGCGCTATGGCGTCATTGATCGCTGCCGGTTTGGCACTGGGTGCCACCATGGGGGATGCGGTCACCATGGCAAAAATGCAAATGCAAACCGGTTGGCAATCTCCTTTTTGCGTGAGCCAAAACAACGGCAGTTTAGGATTTAAAAAATGGATGACTGCAGAATATTGTTCATTAAATGAAATCAGTCAGCTAGACGTGAACTTGCCGCAGGTTTTTAAAGCGCAAAGTGAAAGCCAGCTTACATTCCCTGCTTGTGATCAGCCTTTAGGGTTATACCCAATTTTTGAACGCGCATCATGGTTAGAAAGGTTATTGCCCTTAGGCATTAAAGTTGCGCAATTAAGGGTAAAAGATTTAAATGGTGAAGACTTAAAAAATGAAATTCAAATGGCGATGAACATTGCCAAACAATATGACTGCCAGTTATTCATTAACGATTATTGGCAATTGGCCATTGAGTGCAATGCTTATGGGGTGCATCTAGGGCAAGAAGACATTGATGACGCTGACCTACAAGCCATTAGCGAGGCCGGATTACGTTTGGGTTTGAGTAGCCATTGTTTTTATGAAGTGGCCCGAGCCAAAACCATTAACCCTTCATATATTGCATTTGGCCCTGTGTATGAAACCCAAAGCAAAGATATGCCATGGGTGCCTCAAGGCCCTGTTGGCTTATCTTACTGGCGCAAGCACTTGCCGAATAAGCCCATGGTGGCCATTGGTGGCATTCATGGGAAACGCTTTGCCCAAGTGAAGCAGACAGGGGTGGATGCCATTGCCATGATTACCGCTATCACCGAAGCACACAGTGCAGAAGAAGCGGTCAACCAGTATATGGCTGAGTTTAATCATTCTTCTGCTTATTAGTGAAATCTAATATAAAGCCTGATATTGTGTCTATCATTGAAACAAGACCTGTTTAAGTGAGAGAACATAAGATGCTTAAAGTGGATTATTTTTCCGATGTATTGTGCGTTTGGGCCTTTATTAATGAAAAGCGCTTAGAAGAAGTAGAGCTTCAATTAGGGAAAGATCTGGATATTCAATTACAGTTTTTACCCAATTTTGCTTCTGTTTATCCAAAGATTGATGCGGGCTGGAACCACAGAGGCGGCTTTGAAGGCTATGCAGATCATGCCCGTGAAGTGGCTGAGCAGTTTGATATGAGTTTACACCCTGATACTTGGACTGCCGTCAGGCCCACCACATCTATGACGGCCCATGCGTGCCTTAAATCTGTTCAGGCCATTCATGGCCATGCTAAAGCCCGTGAATATTCGTCTGCCTTACGCTCCGCCTTTTTTATGGAAGCGAAAGACATCTCCAGAGTGGATGTGTGTGAAAGCATAGCCAAAACCTTAGATATAGATTGCGAACCGGTGAAGGACTACTTAGGATCTGGGCAAGCGTACTCGGATTTAAATATGGATTTTCAAAGAGCCAAGGATTATCAAATATCAGTGAGCCCAGCTTGGGTGTTTAATGAAGGTCGACAAAAATTAATCGGTAATGTGGGCTATCGTGTGATCGAGGCGAATTTAAAAGAGCTGATCATTGAAAAACCATTAAAACAGAATTGGTGTTAGGTTTTTATCGGGCAAGTGGCCAGCATCGTACGCGATGAATTAACCCTAGTTTAATCGGGCCTCGTTCGCGATAAATTAATCCAAGTTTGATCGGCCATAGGGATGGCCTCGTACGAGCGCACCCTGTGCGCGATAAATTATCCAAGTTTGATCGGCCAGAGTGTACCCAAAGCATTTGCTACGCAAAAGGGGCATACTACTGGGCTCGCACGAACTAAAAGGCACTGAAATAAAGCCATTCATTGGCCTTATTTATTTTTCAGTTCCGGCATGTTCTCTTCATTAAAGGGCAGTTGTTGATAGCACTCTTTTTGATATTGCTCTAGCGATTGCCTTTCGTCTTTTACAAAATCGCCCACAGCATGATGAAACCCTTCATGTTGAAGGTGATGCAATGAATAGCGAAACACGGGTTCAAAGCCGCGGCTAATTTTGTGCTCACCTTGTGTGCCTGGGTCAAAATGTGAAATATTATGTTTAATGCAATATTCAATGCCTTGGTAATAACATAATTCAAAATGTAAGCCGGGAATATCCTTGTCACACCCCCAGTAGCGCCCATACAAATTATCTTCATCTTTAAAGTACAGGGCACAAGCAATGGGTTGACCATGTTGCTGGGCAAGGACTAAAAATAAATGATCAGGGATTTCTTTTTGAAAGTTTTCAAAACCTTCAAGTGTGATATAGCCTTGCATACCCCGTTTAGCATACGTGGTTTGATAGCAGAAATAAAAAAACTGCCATTGCTGCGGTGTAATATCCACACCTTGAATCACGTTAACTTCAATGTTTTGTTGTTTAATTAACGCGCGTTCTTTTTTTACGGCTTTGCGTTTTCGGGATTTAAAACGGGATAGAAAATCATCAAAGTGGGTGTATCCATAATTATACCAATGAAATTGCACGCTGCTTCTTAGGTGCCAGTTATGGACTTGTAGTAAATCCCTTTCTTCATCATTGCATAATAAAATATGGGCGCCGCTTAAATTTTGTTCGGCGCAATGCTGCTGAATACTTTCGCTAATGTGCTTGCCATCTAATGAAGCTAAGTGATTTTCATTATTCAAAAAAAACCTAGGGCCTTGCGCCGGTGTAAAGGGGGCGGCTATGAGCAGTTTAGGATAATAGTTGAGACCATGGCGCTGATAAGCTTCGGCCCATCCCCAATCAAATACATACTCCCCGTAGGAATGGTCTTTTATAAAAGCGGGAATCAGTAAATTGTTTTCCGCTTCAGACTGAGTATTGTCTATACTGTTTAGGTGGTCGTTGTTTTTAATAAGTAGGTAATGGCTATTCCAACCAGAAGTGCCATTAATGCTTTTGCTCTGTTCTAGTGCACGTAAAAAACCCTTACTTAAAAAGGGGTAGTCCACATGCCATAAATCATGTTTTATTGGATCTATGTTATTTAACCATTGCATCTTGTTATCTCTTATTGGTTAAATAACCAAAAACATAGGAGCGTTATTATGTACACACTGGACACTCAGCTTCAACAAGATACCGTATATCTGGGTCACTTTAAATTATGTGATGTTTTGTTGATGAATGACTCCCAATTTCCATGGGTAATTTTAGTGCCTCGCCGTGGCAGCACCAGCGAGCTATATCAACTTTCTACAGAAGAGCGTTACGAACAGTCTGATGAATCTGCATACGTGAGCCAGCGCTTGTCGGATTACTTTAAAGCCGACAGCATGAACATCGCCGCATTGGGTAATGTGGTGCCACAGCTTCATATTCATCATGTGGTGCGTAAAAAAGAAGATCTTTGCTGGCCTAAACCTATCTGGGGGGCAGTTACTGCCAAACCTTATGATAAAGAATCCCTAGATAAAACTGTTGAAGAACTTAAGTTATTATTCAGTGATCGATTTGTTGAAGATTCTGAGCAAAAAAGTGGTGATGAGCTGTATTAGGCTGTCAGCCCAATTTGTTACTTAAAGCCATGATGGGAATGCATCATGGCTTTTTTGTTTTTGGGTGAGCCAATGGCTTAACTAGGCCATGTTTGTTTTATTTGTTCGGCAATTTGGCCGGCCCATTGCTGGTATCCTAATTCAGAAGGGTGGTAGCCATCCACAGCCATCATTTCCCTTTCAACCTGTACTTCCGAACCTATGTAATGAATATTATGGTTCTGTTCGCAAAAAGCCTTTAATTCATTGTCTAAAATTTTCGATCTCACCCCTAGTAAGTTTTTTAAGGGTGAAGGCAGGGCAGGAAACTGGCCTAAGGGCGGTACCTGTGTAAAGTAAATGGGCCCTTGGGTTACTTGAGTAATAATCCTTGCTGATTCTGCTAAGGAAGTGCGCCATTGTTTGATCGTGGTGAACTTGGTGCTGTCATTGACCCCCATGGTAACAATGGCTAAATCATATGAACCGGCTTTAGGTAGTTGGGTAATTTCTTTTGCTAATACCTGATTCAAGCCTTTTATACGAATGCCATTTTCCCCAAATAACGACCAAGCTGTGGGGCGACTTAATGTATTAGACAGGGCTCTAGCAATGTTTGATGTAAAGCCTGAAGTTAATGTTTCCACTCCGACCCCAGCCACAGTGGATTCGCCCACATGTAAAAGCTGGATAGGGTTTGCATTGTTTTCTTGGCTAAAGGGCTGACCTTTTGCTTCGGGTAAGCGCAGGGTCGTTTTTTTTACATAAATGGCTTGTGGTAAGAATACGACAAACAAAGGTAAGCAAATGGTGACCCATAAAATTCGAAGTGCCGCTTGCTGATATTTCATAATAATCGCAACCATGCTTGTATTGAGTGAATGTTAGGCATAAAAAAACGGGCAAAAGCCCGTTTCTTTTTTAAAACTTAATTAGTCTGAATTACTCAGCCATTTCTTTAAGCTTTTTAAGAGGGCGAATCTTCACAGCGATAGAAGCAGGCTTCGCTTTGAACATGGTCTCTTCGCCAGTGAAAGGGTTAATACCTTTACGAGCTTTCTTAGCTGGTTTTTTAACCGCTTGGATTTTTAATAGACCAGGAAGAACGAACTCACCAACCGCACGCTTTTTAACGTGACGCTCAATAACATCGCCTAGGCTATCTAAAACAGCTTGAACCTGTTTTTTAGTCAGCTCAGTGTTTTCTGCAATTTCGTTAAGAATTTGAGTCTTGTTATAACGATCTTTAACAGCGGTCAGTTTCTTAGCAGGTGCTGCCTTCGCTGGCGCTTTTTTAGCTGCTGTTTTTTTGGCGGGTGCTTTTTTAGCTACTGCTTTCTTTTTAGCTGCCATGTTGTGTCCTTGTTGTATTAACTTGGGAGTTATTGTTTTTGGTTTTTTATGGGCGTGATTTTTTAGGTCACTTTGTTAGTGGGACCAATATACAAATAACTAAGAGAAACTGGCAAGTAAAAAAATCAAAAAAGGGCAAAAAAGCCCTATTTTTTAGCTTTTTTTATGTGAAGACGCTTAACGGCTTGGTTAAAATGCCCAACCCACTTAGCACAGTACAATGTACCTGAGTGCTGATTGATCTCCATTATGGCTCTGATCATAGGTCGTTGTTGCGAATCTTGGTAGGCGCGAGTTTGGGTAATGGCTTCAAATGAATCCACAATGGCCAGTAACTTAGCCCCTTCGCAAATGTGAGTTTCGGTCAAACCGGATGGATAGCCTGAACCATCTATTCGCTCATGGTGGTGCAAAATAATTTCAGCCGCTTCAGTCCAAATCTCAAATGGGCTGATTAATTGGTGGATGGTAGTCACGTGTTTTTCAACCCACTTCCAGTCATGCTGGGTTAAGGCGCTGGGTTTGTTCATCATGCCTTTAGGTATGAATGCCATGCCCAAATCATGTAAATAAAGAGCGGCTTGCAGCTGACTGCTTTTTATGGGGTTACCTGCAAGCTGGTTCATGGTCATGGCCAGTTCAAATAGGCGTTCAGTTCGGCCAGGGCCATAAGGGCTTCTTTGATCTACCAATAGGCTGATTTGTAAAAAGAAAGCCACCTCTTCGTTGATTTCTTCTTCCGTGAAGTAATCTTTGCTTTGGCGTTCGTCTTCGTCTTTAGCGGGGGCGGTTTCCGGAGCAAGGGTTTGAACAATGGCCACGGTTTGCTGATTGGCGTCATTACCGTCTAATTTAGAAAGCTTACTGATCATGGTGGCCAGTTTGTTGTAAAACTCGCTATTAAAATCATCTTCTTCATTTAAAAACTGCTCAAGTTCTGAAAAAGCCAAATCTAGGCTTAGCAGCAACACATCCCCAAGAGCAGGAGTGAAGGTTTTTTGACCTTTACGCAGGTTGTCCATTAAGTCTTCAATGGATTGCAACAGAGGCAAATACTGGGAAATGCCCATGATGCCTAGGTCGCCCTTAACAGTATGCACGTCTCTGAATAACAGGTTTACGGTATTACTGTTTTCAGGGTCGTTTTCTAATGTCAGCAAATGGTCATTGCAGCTTTGTCGCTTTTCGACCAGCTCATCCTTGAGATCGCTGATAATATCTGGGTCAAAATCGGTAACTTGTGGGGTGCTCATTAGGCCCTCCTTATTAAATAAGCATAGCAGGCCTAGAAGATGTCGGAATTTGCCTCAAATTGGGTATAATGCCTGACTTTTTGGCAAAACCCATTTAGCAGCGACTCCATTTGAGTAGCTCACCGTGTTTTGAAGGCTTGGCTTACGATTAGGCCAGCCCATAATGAATAAAAAATAGGGTAAAAGGTTAGTACTTACTTACCCTTAGATGTAAACAACTTAATAAACATACAACTAATTTATAGATAGACTGGGAACCCACTATGCGCAGCCATTACTGTGGTGAAATTACAGAAACCCTAATTGATGAAAACGTGACTTTTTGCGGTTGGATTCATCGTCGTCGTGACCACGGTGGCGTGATCTTCTTGGACGTTCGTGATCGTGAAGGTTTGGTACAAACCGTATTTGATCCCGATACCGTAGAAGCATTTGAAATTGCTAACAGTGTGCGCAGTGAATTTGTTGTACAAATCACGGGTCGTGTACGTGCACGTCCAGCTGGCAGCGAAAACGACGGCATGACCACAGGTCAGATCGAAGTGCTGGGTAAAGAGATCAAAATCTTAAACAAAGCCAAAACACCGCCTTTCCCATTAGACGATTATTCACCAGTAGGGGAAGACGTACGTTTAAACTACCGCTACATGGATTTACGTCGCGACGAAATGCAGCACAACCTGCGTTTCCGTCACAAGGTAACCACTCAAATTCGTAACATCCTAGACCAGCAAGGTTTCTTGGATATCGAAACCCCAATCCTGACTCGTGCTACTCCAGAAGGCGCACGTGACTATTTGGTCCCTAGCCGTACTCACCAAGGCTCTTTCTTTGCGTTGCCGCAATCCCCTCAGTTGTTCAAGCAGCTGTTAATGGTGTCGGGTTTTGATCGTTACTACCAAATTGCGAAATGTTTCCGTGACGAAGATTTACGTGCTGATCGTCAGCCTGAGTTCACTCAGATTGATATGGAAGCTTCGTTCATCGAAGAAAAAGACATCATGGGCGCAGCGGAAAGCATGCTGAAAGCCATCTTTGAAGAACAGCTAAATGTTGAACTAGGCGAATTGCCTCACATGCCTTACAGCGAAGCCATGAGCAAATACGGTTCAGATAAACCTGATCTACGTATCCCAATGGAGCTGGTGGATGTGGCTGAATTCTTACAAGACATCGAATTCAAAGTATTTGCAGGCCCAGCCAAAGACCCTAAAGGTCGTGTAGCGGCACTTAAAGTACCAGGCGGTGCAGAACTGTCTCGTAAGCAAATTGACGAATACACCAAATACGTGAGCATTTACGGCGCGAAAGGTTTAGCTTGGATTAAAGTTAACGAAATCGAAAACGGCGTAAACGGTTTACAGTCTCCGATCATCAAGTTTATCGGTGACGATAACACCATGAAGATCATGGACAAACTTGGCGCGCAAAACGGCGACATCATTTTCTTCGGTGCCGATAAAGAAAAAATCGTAAACGAAGCATTAGGTGCGTTACGCGTGAAATTGGGTCTAGACCTAAACATGCTAACCACTGAATGGGCGCCACTATGGGTGGTTGACTTCCCAATGTTTGAAGAGCTGGATGATGGTGCATTAACCGCTATTCACCACCCATTCACAGCCCCTTCTTGTTCCCCTGAAGAATTAAAAGCGGACCCTGCAAACGCATTGTCTCGCGCATACGACCTTGTATTAAACGGTTGTGAGCTAGGTGGTGGTTCCATTCGTATCCACGATCAAGAAATGCAGAAAACCGTATTTGAAATTCTAAACATCAGCGAAGAAGAGCAACGTGAGAAGTTTGGCTTCTTACTAGACGCACTTCAGTTCGGTGCGCCTCCACACGGTGGTTTAGCATTCGGTCTTGACCGTATCATCATGTTGATGACAGGTGCTAGCTCAATTCGTGACGTGATGGCGTTCCCTAAAACAACCACAGCGGCTCGTCCGTTTACAAACGCGCCAGGGTTTGCTAATCCGGTTCAGTTAGCTGAACTCGGTGTCAGTGTTGTTGAGGCTGAGCCAAAAGCTGATGCTAAAGACGCTGAATAATAAAGCGTGATGAAGAGCCGAGTTTAGACTCGGCTTTTTTTTCGATAAAATATACCCAAGTAACTTACATTTTAAGCAAATAGGCGCATTACCGTCGCTTAAGTCGCTTAAGGTTGTTTGGGTATAAATTAAGGAGATAGAGATGGCAGGTCATAGTAAATGGGCCAATATTAAGCACCGTAAGGCTGCTCAAGATGCAAAGCGCGGTAAATTATTCACTAAATTTATCCGTGAATTGACAGTTGCTGCGCGAGAGGGCGGATCAGATCCTGATTCAAACCCACGTTTACGTGCGGCGATTGATAAATCTCTTTCAAATAACATGACTCGTGACACCGTTGAGCGCGCGATTAAACGTGGCGCGGGTGAACTCGATGGCCAAGTTTTAGAAACCATTATTTATGAAGGCTATGGTCCGGGCGGCACCGCGGTGTTGGTTGAAACCATGACGGAAAATAAAAACCGTACCGTATCTGGTGTGCGTAATGCATTCAGTAAATCTGGCGGTAATCTAGGAACTGACGGCTCAGTTGCATACCTATTTGATAAAAAAGGTATTATCTCTTATGAAGGCGTTGACGAAGACACTGTGATGGACGCTGCTTTAGAAGCCGGTGCTGAAGATGTGGTCACCCATGAAGATGGCTCAATTGATGTACTGACATCACCTGAAGATTTTGGTGTGGTTAAAGATGCACTCGATGCTGCAGGTCTTGAGTCAGTTAACGCTGAAGTGACCATGGTGCCATCAACCAAAGCGGATTTAGATGCCAATACTGCACCTAAGTTTTTACGCTTAATCGATAATCTTGAAGATCATGATGATGTACAAGAAGTTTATCACAATGCAGAAATTTCTGACGAAGT
>CAJXIT010000040.1 GCA_913054055.1 uncultured Thalassolituus sp. | reverse complement strand
CTTTCGCGCGCAAGCGCCCTCCCACAGTTGTTTTTATTGACTCGAAAAGTACATAAATTATGAGTGATCATTTTTATCAATTAGATTTTTTAGTTGTCACTGATGTCTGTTAATCCCCCTTTGCCATACTGGCGCTTATCCTCGTTCTACTTCTTTTATTTTGCCTTATTAGGCTGTATTTCTCCTTATTGGGGGCTGTTTCTTGATGGTCGTGGCTATAGTGCCCAAGAAATTGGTGAGCTAATGGCCTTGTTTGGGTTGGTACGCATCATTGCACCTAACGTATGGGGAGTATTAGGGGATTACTCAGGGCGTAGGATGGCCTTGTTAAGATTGGGCTGTGCCATGTGCGCGCTGATTTTCATTAATATCTTTTGGGTGAGTTCTTTTTTTACCATGGCGTTGATCATGGTGGGGTACGGTTTTTTTTGGGCGGCGGTACTGCCTCAATTTGAAGTGGTGACACTTAATTATTTGCAAGAAAAAACCGATGACTATTCCAAAATCCGAATATGGGGGTCAGTGGGTTTTGTGGTATTTGTTTTATTGCTCGGTGCTGTATTTGATTTTATCAGCGTGCAATATTTACCTGTGTTTATGCTGTTGCTGCTGGGTTTAATATTTTTATCCAGTACCACTATAAAAGGGCAGGAGCTTACTCATGATCATGTGGAGTCTGTTGGCTTTTTATCTTTAGTAAAACGGCCTGAGGTGATCGGCTTTTTATTGGCTGCGTTTTTAATGCAACTCAGTCACGGCGCTTATTATACTTTTTTCAGTTTATTTTTAGAGAAAGCGGGGTACTCCAATACGCTGATTGGTGTGCTATGGGCCGTGGGTGTGATCGCAGAAGTATTGGTGTTTTTAGTGGTGCACAGATTATTTAAAACCATTAACTATAAAACGGTTTTGGTTGTGAGTTTACTGCTGGCGGCCATCAGATGGTATTTTACCGCTCATTTTGTGGATGTATTGTGGTTGTTGATTTTGTTGCAGCTTACCCACGCCGCTACATTTGGCACCATGCATGCGGTGTCTATGCACTACATTCATCAATACTTTCAAGGTAAGCATCAAGGGCAGGGGCAAGCGCTATTTTCTAGCTTAACGTATGGAGCAGGTGGTGCAGTGGGAGCTGTGGCTTCAGGTTATGTTTGGGAATGGGACTTTGGCGTGACCATGTTTGAATTGTCAGCCATGAGCGCCTTGATCGGCGCCTGCATTGCTTGGGTTTGGGTGAAGCGTTAATCGATTTAATTTAAAAAAGGGCACTACTTGTGCCCCTTCCTTTTCGCGGGTTAAGCGTCGTGAAAATTCTCACAAGCATACAGAGTATTTTCCATCAAAGTGGCCACTGTCATTGGGCCAACACCACCGGGAACCGGAGTGATGAAGGAGGCTTTTTCAGAGGCCACTTCAAAATCCAAGTCTCCACACAGTTTGCCGTCTTCAGAGCGGTTCATGGCCACATCAATCACAATGGCGCCAGGCTTGATCCAGTTTGAATCCACAATGCCCCGTTTACCAACCGCAACGATTAATAAGTCCGCTTGAGAGACGTGGTGTTTTAAGTCTTGAGTGAACCTGTGGCAAACCGTAGTAGTAGAGCCGGCTAATAGAAGTTCCATAGCCATTGGGCGGCCAACAATGTTTGAAGCGCCAACAATCACAGCGTGCATGCCTTTGGGCTGAATGCCGTAATGCTCCATTAATGTCATGATGCCAGCTGGCGTACATGAGCGAAGGGTAGGGATGCGCTGAGCTAAGCGCCCCACATTGTATGGGTGGAAGCCATCAACGTCTTTAGATGGGTTAATGCGCTCAAGTACCTTGGTGCTGTCCAAATGTTCTGGTAAAGGCAGCTGAACAAGGATGCCATCAATGGTGTCATCTTGGTTCAGTTCATCAATAAGGGTTAGCAGGGTGTTTTCATCGGTTTCGCTTGGCAGGTCATGAGCGACACTGTTGATGCCAATGGCTTCACAGGCTTGGCGTTTTTTACCAACATACACTTGGCTGGCAGAATCACTGCCCACAAGAATTACGGCAAGACCAGGTGCTCGTTTGCCTGCATTAAGGCGCTGAGTGATCTTTTCGGCTACATTTTGTTTTAGCTGTTTGCTAACGGCATTGCCATCTATGCGTTGTGCGCTCATGGTCGTCCACTGGGGTATTCAAATTTTGGGCAATTTTCTCATGGATTGAAGGGAATACAAAGGCATCTAGGGTGGAAATATTGATTTTGGCTGACATTGTTTATTGAATGAGCGAATCCCTCCAAAAATAGTGGAACTGCTTGTTTTTAATAAAAAAATTCTAAAAAGCTATTGACGATAAGGGGGTTCATCCGTATTATCCGCATCCACTTGATGAGCACTACCCATCAGGTGCAAACGGTAAGTTTGTTTGCCTAGCTTCAATAGGTGAAGCGCCCGTAGCTCAACTGGATAGAGCATCGCCCTTCTAAGGCGAGGGTTACAGGTTCGAGTCCTGTCGGGCGTGCCAATTTAATTGGCATATGTAGTGAATAGTGGTGGCTGTAGCTCAGTTGGTAGAGCGCAGGATTGTGATTCCTGTGGTCGAGGGTTCGATCCCCTTCAGCCACCCCATTATTTCTGTTTTGAGTAGTTGGTTTATAATCAATACTTGAGGCAAAAATGCAATGCGGAAGTGGTGAAATTGGTAGACACGCCAGATTTAGGTTCTGGTGCCGTAAGGTGTGAGAGTTCGAGTCTCTCCCTCCGCACCATTTAAGCTTTGTTCTTAAGCTTAAATAATTCAATTGTTATTATGTTCATAATTTTTCAGATTGCGTTTCATGCTTGAGTTGTCTGATTCAGTTTTTCATTTCTCTTATTTTCCTTTCGAAAATGCTTTGTACCAGCGGATAAATTCGTCCTTGGGTTTCGGTTTTGAGATTATGTAGCCTTGAATGGTTAGCTCTGCATTTAAATCCTCTAGATATTTTAGTTCGTTAATATTTTCAATGCCTTCAGTAGTGAGTTGGAAATTTAATTCTTTGCTAAGGTCGATCAGTGTATTGGTGACGATCTGTGAGAAGGGGTCGATGTTGATATTGGAAATAATGCTGCGATCAATTTTTACTTCAGTTAAGGGCAGTGTTTTAAGCTGATTAAGGTTCGTAAAGCCTGTTCCGAAATCGTCTAGCGCTACGCCATAACCATTCATTTTTAAGCGGTTTAGGGTCTCTAGTTGATTGGCTGCTTTCAGGGTGTCTTCTTCTGTTACCTCTATAATGATGTCTTGTGTGCTGATTTTGTGTTGTTCAAAAAGCTGATCAATTTGTGCGATTGAGCTTAGATCTCCTAGTTGTTTGGGGGAGAGGTTGATGCTGAGTTTTAGGTTTTGATTGATGGCTTGTTTGATCGCTTTAAATTCTGCTAGTGCCTTATCAAATAGGTTGAGAGAGAGTGTATTTATAAGTCCGCAGCTGTCGGCAATTGGAATAAATCGGCCGGCTTGGATGCTGTCAGTTGTTCCAGGTATGGTGATGCGTGCTAGTAATTCAATGCCCACAACTTTTTGGGTTTTTATGTCCAATTTGGGTTGGTAGTAAGGAGTGATCTGTTTTTCTTTGATGGCTTTTTGAATGTCTTTGATGGATAAATTAAGACTGGGTGTGTTCATTCTGTCGATGAATGCATAAAATTTTTCTAAAAGAGTATTCACATTCTCTTCTGTGATGGGTTTGGCTAGGCTTGAGATTAAATGGATTTGGTTTTGTCGGGCTACTTCGCATGCTAGGTCGATGATGCGCTTTTCTAATTTTGAAAAGATAATGACACCCCCTTTGAAACCGGAGTGCCCTAGGTGGCGTATTAATTCCATACCGTCCATGTCAGGCATGTTTAGGTCGATAAAAATGAGGGTGTGGGTGGAAGGGCGTTTGTTGATGTAACTAAGGGTTTCTTGGCCTGATGCGTGTGAAAGAGTGGCGATGTTGCTTTGCTTTTCTAGGATGGCCTGCATGACGCTACGAATGCTCTCTGAGTCATCTACTATGATCGCTTCTATGTCGTAGGCTGGTTTCACGGTTTGGCTTTGCTTGTGAGGGTGTTGTCATAAGCTTAGACCACAATTGAAAGGGGGTTATTGGGTGTTTGAATGTTTTTTAGCTGGGTATGCTTTTTCTGATTCTTTATCCTTAGTTCTTGGTGGGTTTTGGGTGTGTTTTGATGTGTAGGTGGCCAAAAAAAAGGCTGAAAAGTTTAACTTTTCAGCCTTTGATTTACCATTTAGAAATGTTTATTTCTTAGGGTAGGCACGTTTAGTGTGGCCAGTATAAAGCTGGCGTGGGCGTGCGATGCGGTATTCACCACCAATCATTTCGTTCCAGTGAGCGATCCAGCCTGGTGTACGGCCAGTTGCAAAGATTACTGTGAATAATTCGGTTGGGATGCCGATGGCTTTAAGGATGATGCCTGAGTAGAAATCTACGTTCGGGTATAGGCCACGAGCTTTGAAGTATTCGTCTTCAAGGGCAATTTTCTCAAGTTTCATTGCCATTTTAAGCTGTGGATCGTCTTCTAGGCCTAGTTCAGCCAGCACTTCATCGCAGCATTTTTTCATTACTACGGCACGTGGGTCATAGCTCTTATAAACACGGTGACCAAAGCCCATTAGGCGGAATGGATCAGACTTGTCTTTTGCTTTGTTTAGGAATTCATCGATGCGAGTTTCGTCACCGATTTCATCTAGCATCTTAAGTACAGCTTCGTTGGCGCCGCCGTGTGCAGGACCCCAAAGTGCAGCGATACCAGCAGCAATACAGGCGAATGGGTTGGCACCAGTTGAGCCAGCCATACGTACTGTAGAAGTAGAGGCATTTTGCTCGTGGTCAGCGTGCAATAGGAATACTTTGTCCATGGCGTTAGCCAGTACTGGGCTAATTGGCTTCTCTTCAGCAGGTGTGTTGAACATCATGTGAAGGAAGTTTTCAGAATAGCTTAGGTCGTTACGTGGGTACATGAACGGCTGGCCGATATTGTACTTGTAAACCATTGCAGCCAAAGTAGGCATTTTAGCGATTAGGCGGTGAGCAGCGATTTCACGGTGCTTAGCGTCTGTAATGTCTAGAGAGTCATGGTAGAAAGCAGATAGCGCACCTACAACACCTGTCATAACCGCCATTGGGTGAGCGTCACGACGGAAGCCTTTGAAAAAGCTTACTAGTTGTTCGTTAACCATGGTGTGTTTGCCGATGGTGCTTACGAATTCTTCTTTTTGTTCGGCTGTTGGAAGTTCGCCGTGAAGAAGTAGGAATGAGGTTTCTAGAAAGTCGCTGTTTTCGGCCAGTTCTTCGATTGGGTAGCCGCGGTGTAGTAAAACGCCTTTTCCGCCATCGATGTAAGTGATCTTAGATTCGCAAGAGGCAGTGGATACAAAGCCTGGGTCGTAGGTGAACTTGCCTTGAGCAACTAAACTGCGAACGTCGATTACGTCTGGACCAATAGTGCCTTCATAGATAGGCAAATCTAAAGGTGCATCTAATCCGTCAACTGTTAATTGTGCTTTTTTGTCAGCCATGTATGGCCTCCTGTCTGCTTATTTCTGATACCGAGATTCTTATGGAATCTCTTATACATTACGAGCAATTATGCTCTGTACCGTTGCAAAGATGGCCAACTATAGAGCCTAAATAGCGATTGTCAATTATTGTCCTGCTCAACTTTCGTCTAAGTTTTCAAATTTAGATTAAACTTTGATCTATTATTAGCAATACCACTAAAGATGTAGATAAAAGTTAATGCTTAGCATAGGCGTTAGTTTGTATTTAACAAACTCTGTGGCTATAATTCGGCGCGTTTACGAAGGCACTAAAAAGTGACGTAAGTTCGTATTTTTATTAGTAAAAATGCACAGCAAGCGTGCTTGCCAAAACAAGATCGCATCATTTTGATGCGACAGAGAGAGTGTAGAGAACCGTGAATCAACAAAGACCAATAAATCTTGATCTGACTAAGTTCAGTTTTCCTCTACCTGCATTAACTTCGATCACCCACCGTGTTGCTGGCGTGATTTTGTTTGTAGGTATCATTTTTCTATTATGCGCTTTAAGTTGCTCTTTAGAGTCAGCTGAAGGATTTGCAGAAACGAAGAAAGCGATGACTTCTGGATTTGGTAGTTTCATCACTTGGGGTTTGCTATCTGCTTTAGCATTTCATTTTGTAGCAGGTATTAAACATTTATTTATGGACCTTGGCTTAGGTGAAACAAAAGAAGGCGGTCTTTACGCTGCTATCTTTACGATTATCGCGTCAGGCATCCTAATTATTCTTGCAGGAGTTTGGGTATGGGCGTAAGTGTTACTAACTTCAGTCGTAATGGATTGTCAGACTGGATCATCCAACGTTTTTCTGCGGTTGTATTAGCAGCTTATTCTGTTTTTATTATCGGTTATTTATTAGCTAATCCAAATTTAGATTACGCACAGTGGAGCGAATTTTTCTCTTGCACTGCTGTTCGAGTTTTTTCTGTTCTAGCTCTTGTTTCGACAGTTGCCCATGCCTGGATCGGTATGTGGACTATTTCAACTGATTATTTTAAGCCAGCCGTTCTTCGCTTTGTATTCCAACTTGCTTGTTTCCTTGCAATGTTTGTTTACTTTGTTTGGGGCATCGAAATCATCTGGGGTGTTTAAGAAATGGCGACTAGTATTCGTACAATGACATATGATGCCATCGTTATCGGTGGTGGTGGTGCAGGCATGCGTGCCGCATTGCAACTAACAGAAAGTGGCATTAAAACCGCTTGTGTTACTAAAGTATTTCCAACCCGTTCACATACTGTATCTGCTCAAGGCGGTATTACATGTGCGATCGCTTCTGACGATCCAAATGATGATTGGCGCTGGCACATGTACGATACCGTTAAAGGTTCTGATTATATCGGTGACCAAGACGCTATCGAATACATGTGTAAAGTGGGCCCTCAGGCTGTTTTCGAATTAGATCACATGGGTCTGCCGTTCTCTCGTACTGAAGAAGGCCGTATTTATCAGCGTCCTTTTGGTGGTCAATCTAAAAACTTTGGTGAAGGTGGTCAGGCTTCTCGTACATGTGCGGCAGCTGACCGTACAGGTCACGCACTTCTTCATGCGCTTTATCAAGGTAACCTTAAAGGTGGTACTACATTCTTAAACGAATGGTATGCCGTTGATCTAGTTAAAAATGAAAACGGTCAAATTGCCGGTGTCATCGCTATTTGCATCGAGACGGGCGAAACCCTTTACATTAAAGCGAAAGCAACAGTGCTTGCTACTGGTGGTGCGGGTCGTATTTATCAGTCTACTACCAATGCGCTTATCAATACTGGTGACGGTATGGGTATGGCGCTTCGAGCTGGCGTGCCTGCGCAAGACATGGAGATGTGGCAGTTCCACCCAACGGGTATTGCCGGTGCCGGTGTACTTGTTACAGAAGGCTGTCGTGGTGAAGGTGGTTACCTGATCAATAAAGACGGCGAACGCTTCATGGAGCGTTATGCTCCAAACGCGAAAGACCTTGCTGGTCGTGACGTGGTAGCTCGTTCAATGGTTATGGAAATCCTTGAAGGCCGTGGTTGTGGTCCTGAAGGGGATCACGTATTCCTTAAGCTTGATCATCTAGGTGAAGAAACTCTAAACGCTAAGCTACCAGGTATTCTTGAACTATCTCGTACATTTGCTCACGCAGATCCTGTTAAAGTGCCAATTCCAGTTGTACCGACTTGTCACTATATGATGGGTGGTGTACCAACCAATATTGGTGGTCAGGCGCTTACTGTTGATGAAAATGGTAAAGATCAAGTTATCGAAGGCTTATATGCCGCAGGTGAAGCCGCTTGTGTATCTGTACACGGTGCTAACCGTCTAGGTGGTAACTCACTATTAGATTTAGTTGTATTTGGTCGTTCTTGTGGTCTACAAATTGAAAAGAGCTTCAATGAAGGTTTTGACTCTGTAGATGCTCGCGATGAAGACATCGAAGCTGCTATGTCTCGATTGAATCGTTTGAACAACTCCACTTCCGGTGAGTCGGTTGCTCAGGTTCGTGCTGATCTTCAGAAATGCATGCAGTTATACTTTGGTGTATTCCGTGAAGGCGATGCGATGCAGAAAGGCCTTACGATGCTGAAAGAGATCGGTGAGCGTGTTAAGAATACATACCTTGAAGATAAGTCTTCAGCGTACAACACTGCCCGTATCGAAGCACTTGAACTTGATAACCTTTACGAAGTGGCACTTGCAACTGCAATCGCTGCTGAAGAGCGTAAAGAGTCGCGTGGTGCACATGCTCGTAACGACTTTACAGAGCGTGATGATGAAAACTGGTTATGTCACTCTGTTTACTTCCCGCAAACCCAAACTATTGGTAAGCGTGATGTAAACTTTGAGCCTAAGACAATGCCAGCATTCCCACCTAAAGAACGTAAATATTAAGAGTGGGGGAGAGAGATTATGTTGCAAGTTAGCGTTTATCGTTACAACCCAGAAACAGATGCTGCGCCATATATGAAAGACTACCAAATTGATACTGGTGGTAAAGATTTGATGGTATTAGATGTTCTGGCTTTGGTTAAAGAGCAAGATACAAGTCTGGCTTATCGCCGCTCTTGTCGTGAAGGTGTTTGTGGTTCTGATGGCCTAAACATGAACGGCAAAAATGGATTGGCTTGTGTAACGCCATTATCCGAAACAGTTAAAAACAACAAGCTAGTATTGCGTCCATTACCGGGTTTACCGGTTATTCGTGACCTAGTCATTGATATGAGTCTGTTCTATCAACAGTTTGAAAAGGTGAAGCCGTTCTTACAGAACAACACACCGGCTCCTGCTATTGAGCGTCTACAGTCTCCAGAAGAGCGTGCTAAGTTAGATGGCCTGTACGAGTGTATTCTTTGTGCATGTTGTTCAACCTCTTGCCCATCTTTCTGGTGGAATCCTGATAAGTTCATTGGCCCAGCCGGTCTATTGCAAGCTTATCGTTTCTTGGCTGATAGTCGTGATACGTCAACGCAAGAGCGCCTAGATGGATTAGATGATCCGTTCAGCGTATTCCGTTGCCGCGGTATCATGAATTGTGTGAATGTTTGCCCTAAAGGATTAAATCCTACACGAGCAATCGGCCACATCCGCAACATGTTATTGTCTCGCGGAATTTAAGAATAAAGGGGCGTTATCGCCCCTTTATTTTTGGTAACAGTGCAGTAAAAATAATGCATCAGACACATGGTGCATAAATAATTATAAAAAATAGGCCTACTAGCATCATATTTGCTAGGCTGTAATTAAGTACAAGTCGGGAAACGGGTAACCCCCGTACTGATTCATGAACTTCTGACCTAATCCGGTCGACTGTCGATCCACAACAGTGAGGTTCTGCCATCAGTTTCCCTTATACGTCATTTAAGGTGGTTTTATCATGCAGGAAAGCTCGATGGAGCAGCAATGGGGCGATTCTCAGTTAGTTGGGGGCAACGCGTCATACATAGAAGAGCTGTACGAACGTTATTTAACAGATCCTAATTCTGTGCCAGAGCAGTGGCGCAATTATTTTGGGACACTTCCAAGGGCAGAAGGTGGGGAGACTCACGATGTTCCACATAGCCCAATCAAAGAACAGTTTTTACTCATTTCTAAAAACCAGCGCAGTTATGCCGCTGGACAAGCAACTCAAAGCCAGGTTTCTAGTGGCTATGATCATAAGCAGTTGCGAGTATTTCAACTTATTAATGCCTACCGTTTTCGTGGCCACCAGCACGCTAAACTTGATCCTTTGGGGATTATGGAACGAGAGCAGGTGCCTGATTTAGAGCTAAGATATCACGAGCTGACTGAATCGGACATGGATAGCGTTTTTCAAACGGGCTCTTTATTTATTGGTAAAGAAGAAGCCACGTTATCTGAAATCTTAGAAGCATTAGATACCACTTATTGTCAGAGCATTGGTTCTGAATTTATGCACATTGTTGATACGGCTGAAAAACGTTGGTTTCAACAGCGCATTGAAAGTGTCCGCTCAAAACCAGAATACAGCGAAGAAGCCAAAACACACTTGCTAGAGCGTTTAACTGCGGCTGAAGGCCTAGAGAAGTACCTCGGCTCTAAATACCCAGGCGTAAAACGATTTGGTTTAGAGGGTGGTGAGGCACTGATTCCATTAATGGATGAAATCATTCAGCGTTGTGGTACTTACGGTGCGAAAGAAATTGTTATCGGTATGGCCCACCGAGGTCGTTTAAACCTATTAATCAACACGCTTGGTAAAGCGCCGGCCGATTTATTTGATGAATTTGATGGTAAGGCACAGTTTGATCACTCTGGTGATGTTAAATACCACCAAGGTTTTTCTTCAAATGTACTGACTCCAGGTGGTGAAGTTCACTTGGCGCTGGCGTTTAACCCGTCTCATTTAGAAATTGTTTCCCCAGTTGTTGAAGGTTCTGTAAGGGCCCGTCAAGACCGTCGTGGTGATTCAACAGGTGACACAGTGGTGCCGATTGCCATTCATGGTGATTCAGCGTTTGCTGGACAAGGTGTGGTAATGGAAACCTTCCAGATGTCACAAACCCGCGGTTATAAAACCGGCGGAACCATTCATATTGTGGTAAACAACCAAGTTGGTTTTACTACTAATAAACGTGAAGATGTTCGCTCAACTGAATATGCAACGGATGTTGCAAAAATGGTTCAGGCACCCATTCTTCATGTTAATGGTGATGATCCTGAAGCGGTTTTATTTGTGACACAGCTTGCAGTTGATTACCGTAACGAGTTCAAGAAGGACGTAGTGATTGATTTGGTTTGCTATCGTCGTCGTGGACACAATGAAGCAGATGAACCTTCAGCTACGCAGCCTTTGATGTATAAAATCATCAAGAGCTTAAAAACTACAAGAACTTTATACGCAGAAACACTTCAAAACTCGGGAGTAGTCGATGCTGATCTTTCAAAACAAATGGAAGAAGAATACCGTAATGCATTAGAAGACGGTAAGCACGTAGTTAAAAGCTTGGTAACGACGCCACACTCTGAAAACTTTGTGGATTGGACACCTTATCTAGGTCATGACAATGATTTGGTTGTTAGCACTCAATGCGATTTGAAGCGTATGCAAGAGCTTGCCATTCAAATGCAAGAAGTGCCTGAAGGTTTTCAAGTTCAGCGTCAGGTTAATAAGATCTTAGAAGACCGTGTGAAGATGGCCGCTGGCGCTTTACCTATTAACTGGGGGTTTGCTGAAACAATGGCGTATGCGACATTGTTAGATGAAGGTTATCCAATTCGTTTAACGGGTCAAGATGTGGGCCGTGGTACTTTCTCTCACCGCCATGCGGTTTTGCATAATCAAAAAGATGGCGAATCTTACTGCTCGTTGCAAAACATGGCAGAAGATCAGCCAACTTACACCATTCACGACTCATTATTATCTGAAGAAGCGGTATTAGGTTTTGAATACGGTTATTCAACGACTACACCTAATATGTTGGTGATTTGGGAAGCTCAGTTTGGTGATTTTGCCAACGGTGCCCAAGTAGTAATGGATCAGTTTATTTCTAGTGGTGAGCATAAGTGGAGTCGTTTATGCGGCTTAACAATGTTGTTGCCACATGGGTATGAAGGACAGGGACCTGAGCACAGTTCAGCTCGCCTAGAGCGTTATCTACAGCTTTGTGCTGAACATAACATTCAAGTGGTTGTCCCTTCGACGCCTGCACAAATATTCCATTTGTTGCGCCGTCAGGCTATTCGACCATTGCGTAAACCTTTGGTGGTTATGTCACCTAAGAGTTTGTTAAGACATAAAGAAGCCATTAGCACTTTAGAAGAGCTAGCCAATGGTGAGTTCCAAAATGTAATTCCAGAAACAGAAGACGTAAATCCAAAAGATGTTAAACGTCTGGTTCTTTGTAGCGGTAAAGTTTATTACGATCTGATCGATCGTCGCCGTGCTGAAGGCCTAAAAGATATTGCCATTGTTCGAATCGAACAAATCTATCCGTTCCCTGAAAAGGAATTGTTAGATGCCATTTCAAAATATACCAAGCTAGAAGGAACGGTTTGGTGTCAAGAAGAACCCATGAACCAAGGTGCTTGGTACAGCAGTCAGCATCACATGCGTCGTGTGGTTCATGATTTAAATCCTAAGTTGTATTTAGATTATGCAGGTCGTGAAGCTTCTGCTTCTCCTGCTGCGGGTTATATGGCGTTGCATTTAGAGCAACAAGAGCAATTGATTAAAGATGCACTTGGCCTATAAGGCTGTGGCAGAAAGGAATTAGGACAATATTATGAGTGTAGAAATTAAAGCCCCGGTATTTCCGGAATCTGTTGCAGATGGCACCATCGCCACTTGGCACAAGCAACCGGGTGAAGCGGTAAGCCGCGACGAATTATTGGTTGATATTGAAACCGATAAAGTGGTTCTTGAAGTAGTTGCTCAGAATGACGGTGTGATCACTGAAATTTTGAAAGCGGAAGGGGATACCATTTTAAGCGCGGAAGTCATTGCTAAATTTGAAAACGGTGCGGCAGGAACTTCATCTGAACCAGCTGCTGAAGCGACACCTGATGTACAAGAAGCTTCAAGAGATAATGCGAAAGTTAACCCTGCTGCTAAAAAATTAGCGGAAGAAAATGACATAGATTTGGCATCTGTTAATGCTACTGGTAAAGACGGCCGTGTAACTAAAGAAGATGTGGTTAATCATCTTAAAGCAGCCCCTGCACCTGTGGTGTCTGCTCCTGCTGAGCCAGCTCCGGCCCCAGTTCCGGCACCTTCTCATGCGCCAGTTAATCCTATGCCGTCATTCAGTGCTGGGCGTGTTGAAAAACGTGTTCCAATGACACGTATGCGTGCCACTATTGCTAAGCGTTTAGTGTCAGCTCAGCAAAATGCAGCCATGCTAACCACTTATAATGAAGTGGATATGACCGCAGTTATGGCTTTGCGTAAGCAGTACAAAGCAGCATTTGAGAAACGTCACGAAGGTGTGCGTTTAGGATTTATGTCTTTCTTTGCAAAAGCGGCAACAGAAGCTCTAAAACGTTTCCCTTCAGTAAACGCTTCAATAGATGGTAATGATATTGTTTATCATGGCTATCAAGATATTGGTGTGGCCGTATCCACTGAGAAAGGTTTGGTTGTACCCGTTCTTCGCGATGTGGATGCAATGGGGTTAGCGGATATCGAAGGTGCAATTGTTGATTACGCAACTAAGGCTCGAGATGGCAAGCTGGCAATTGATGAGATGCAGGGTGGTACTTTTACCATCACTAATGGCGGCACATTTGGTTCATTATTATCAACACCAATTTTGAATCCGCCACAAACGGCTATTATGGGCATGCATAAAATTCAAGAACGCCCAATGGCTGTTGATGGAGAAGTTGTTATTCGCCCAATGATGTACCTAGCATTGTCTTATGATCACAGAATGATCGATGGTAAAGAAGCGGTTCAGTTCTTAGTGGCCATCAAAGACTTGTTAGAAGATCCTGCTCGTATTTTATTAGATATTTAATTAAGAGTTGGTTCCAAGAGCCTGATTATCTGTTTTATCAGGCTTGCTTTTTGTTTTGGTGTAATCCAGTTAAAAGTTAGAACAAAGGAAATAATCATGTCAGATAAATTTGACGTAGTGGTAGTAGGCGGTGGCCCTGGCGGCTATGTGGCTGCAATCCGTGCAGCTCAGCTTGGCTTGAAAACAGCATGTATTGATAAATGGCTGAACAAAGAAGGTAATGGTGTCTACGGTGGCACATGCTTAAATGTTGGCTGTATTCCTTCAAAAGCGCTTTTGGATTCGTCTCACAAGTACGAAGAAGCGAAAGACAATTATGAAATTCATGGCATAACAACGAAAGATGTAAAAATCGATGTAAGTAAAATGCTTGAGCGAAAAGAAAATATTGTTAACAACCTGACTCAAGGTGTTGCTGGGTTATTTAAGTCAAATGGTGTAACGGCGCTTGAGGGCTTTGGTAAGGTGATTGCGGGTAAAAAAGTTGAATTTACCGATCATTCGGGCAATGTTCAGGTTTTAGACGCTGAAAATATTATCATTGCTACAGGCTCTGTTCCTGTTGAAATTCCGCCGGCCCCTTTAACTGAAGGTGTAATCGTTGATTCTTCTGGTGCTTTGGAGTTCACAGAAGCACCAAAACGTTTAGGCGTAATTGGTGCAGGTGTTATTGGGCTTGAGCTGGGCAGTGTTTGGAACCGTTTAGGTTCTGAAGTGACGGTACTAGAAGCGCAAGATAAGTTTTTGCATCTTGTAGACTCTATGGTGGGCAAAGAAGCGGCTAAACAATTTAAAAAGCAAGGCATGAATATCATGCTAGGTGCTCGTTTAACGGGAACTGAAGTGAAGGGCAAGGGTAAAAAGAAAGAAGTGATTGTTTCTTATACTGATGCTGAAGGCGACAAGACCATTACCTTTGATAAGTTAATTGTTGCGGTTGGTCGCCGCCCTTACACTGAAAATCTGTTCTCACAAGATGCAGGTGTTAACCTAGATGAGCGTGGCTTTATTTTTGTTAACGATCAATGTGCAACAGATGCGCCTGGTATCTACGCCATTGGTGATGTGGTTCGTGGGCCTATGTTAGCGCATAAGGCATCTGAAGAAGGCGTTATGGTTGCAGAGCGTATTGCAGGTCATAAAGCTCAAATTAACTACGATTGCATTCCTTCGGTTATTTATACTCATCCTGAAATTGCTTGGGTTGGTAAAAGTGAAGATGAACTTAAAGCAGATGGTGAAACATACAATGTAGGTATGTTCCCGTTTGCGGCTGTTGGTCGTGCCATGGCTGCAAATGATACAGCTGGCTTTGTGAAAATTATTGCTGATGCCGAAACGGATATGATTCTTGGTGCCAGCGTAATCGGCCCAAGTGCTGGTGATTTGGTTCAGCAAGTCGTTATTGCAATGGAATTTGGTTCAAGTGCTGAAGACCTTGGTATGATGGTATTCTCCCATCCAACATTGTCTGAAGCTGTTCATGAAGCGGCATTGTCTGTAAATAATCATGCGATTCATAAAGCGAATCGAAAGCGCAGATAAACTATTCATTTTCGAATGTGTTTTATTGAAAGCCTAACTGTGAAAACAGTTAGGCTTTTTTGTTTTTTAACTAATATAAAGAGTATTCTTGTAATTTGCGTTATCATTTTGGCGTAAATTAACTTATTGATGAATTTCTAACCAAAAAATATAAATTTATAAAATTAAAAGGCTTAATGTTGGTGATCATCACCGCTTTAGTCGTAGATATACTACTAAAGGTTAGGTTGTCCTAGTGTCT
>CAJXIT010000039.1 GCA_913054055.1 uncultured Thalassolituus sp. | reverse complement strand
AGGAATACCGTTTGGATACCAAACATAGTTAGAAATGTCTGCCATTACATCTGGGCGCATTAGGTAGTTAAGCAGCTTATGTGCATTGTCTGCATTTTTTGCATCTTTAGGAATGGTCAGCATATCGAACCACATTGATGTACCTTCTTTAGGAATAGAGTAAGCGACTTCTACACCGTTTTCTGCTTCGTCTGCACGGTCAATGGCTTGTAAAATGTCACCAGACCAACCTACAGCCACACAGATGTCACCGTTTGCAAGGTTGTTAATATACTGAGAAGAATGGAATTGCGTTACGTAAGGACGAATGCTTTTAAGTAATTGAGCCGCTTCACTTGTTTTTTTGTAGTCGGATTTTTTCTTTGAACCAGGATCTTTACCTACATAGTTAAGTGCCAGAGGGTAAATTTCATCAGCACTGTCTAAGAAGCTAACGCCACACTCTTTAAGCTTTTCCATATTTTCTTTTTTGAAAATAAGGTCCCAGCTATCAACAGGGGCTTTTTTACCCAATACTTTTTCTACTTGTTTAACGTTATAACCAATACCCGTTGTGCCCCATAGGTAAGGAATGCCGTGTGCGTTTTTAGCATCCAGTTTAGCTAGGGTGCCCATTAGTTCTTTATCAAGCTCTTTATAGTTAGATAGTTTAGATTTATCTACAGGTTGAAAAACTCCAGCTTGAATTTGACGAGCCATGAAAGTAGCAGAAGGTACTACTACGTCAAAACCAGAGCGACCAGCAAGCAGTTTTGCTTCTAGTACTTCGTTACTGTCGAAAACATCGTAAGTCACTTTGATGCCAGTTTCTTTTTCAAAGTTGGCAAGTGTGTCTTCAGCAATGTAGTCAGACCAGTTATAAAAGTTGATGGTTTCTTGCGCTTGTGTTGGAAGTGCTGCCGTTAGACCAAAGGCCATTACCGCGGCTGACTTCTTGATTGTGCTAAGAAGATGTTTATTCATTTTGTTCCCCGTTATTCACTGTTGTTATTTATAAAGTGAACACAGAGAATGCCACAAAAAAAACAATCTAACTATGCCTTTTAAGGATAATTTATGAAGGTTTTTTAATTTAAAATAATGGTGTGAAATCGTGCTCTAAAATGGGATGTAAAAATGTGAAACTTGCCCAGTTTTGACTGAAAATGCCTATACATAGTGCATGCTTTGATTATTTTTGCTTCTGTTTAACTCGTTGATAACTATATGTTTTATGAAAATAATTAATCGTTTTTTTGATAAAAAATACCGTCAGGTCATTGGGCAAAAAATGTCTACCCACTAGTGGATAGAAAGTTTCATAAATGGGAATTAAGTGAAGTTATTTCTCGAAGAATTAAGTAGGGGGAGGGGCAGATTGAAATCGTTATACGGTTTTTATAAATGTGAAATACAGACAAAAAAATAGCCACAAGCGTGATGCAGGTGGCCATGATTTTTAGCGTAAATCTTTTATGTCTAAATATTACTTAAACATTCAGTAAAAGATGCTCTCGTTCCCAAGAACTGATGACCTCATGAAAAGTTTCAAATTCAGAGCGCTTAACGCTTGTATACGCCAGAATAAACTCTTTCCCCATGATTTCTGCTAATTCAGGGCACTCGTCTAATAAACGCAGTCCTTCTTCTAGGGTTCGAGCCACTTTTACGGTTTCGCCATCTTCACTGGCTGAGCCCATGGTAGGCTTGCTAGGTTGGATTTTATTTTTCAAGCCAATGTATCCACATGCTAAGCTGGCCGCGATGGCTAAATACGGATTGCAATCGGCACCTGGGAATCGGTTTTCGATTCGAGTGGCCGGCGGTAATGCATACGGAGCGCGCAAGCCTGCTGTGCGGTTATCGATACCCCACTTCATATTAATAGGCGCTGCTATATCTGGAGCAAAGCGTCGATATGAATTCACATTGGGTGCATAAAAGCTAATGGCATTGGGTGTATAGGTTTGTAATCCGCCCATGTAATGGTAAAAAGCTTCGCTGTATTCCCCTTCTTTTTCACCGGCAAAAATATTTTTACCGGTTTTTATATCAACCAAGCTTTGGTGAATGTGCATTGAGCTACCTGGCTCACGCTGCATGGGTTTGGCCATGAAGGTGGCGTAAATATCATGTTTTAACGCGGTTTCACGCAGGGTACGTTTAAACACAAATACTTGATCGGCTAAATCTAAAGGGTCACCATGAAGAAAGTTAATCTCCATTTGTGCTGCACCGGATTCATGAATCAAAGTGTCTACATCTAAGCCCTGTGCGTCACAGTAATTGTATAGCGTGTCGATCACAGGGTTAAATTCGTTAACCGCATCAATGCTGTAAGACTGACGCGCTGTCTCTTGACGACCTGAGCGACCAATGGCTGGTTTTAAAGAATAATCAGGATCGATGTTCTTTTGCACTAAATAAAATTCAACTTCAGGGGCAATAACCGGTTTCAATCCCATGTCTTCATAAAGCTTTAATACACGGCGTAATACGGTGCGGCATGATAATGGGTGTAGCTCGCCTTCAGTGGTGAAGCAGTCATTAATAACCTGTGCGGTGGGCTCATCGGCCCAAGGTACCAACCTTAATGAGTTGGGGTCAGGCACAAGCACCATGTCGCGATCGGTTGGGTCCACAAAATCATCTGTGTTTGGGGCCCAGTCCCCTGTAACGGTTTGCACTAACAGGGTTTCAGGAATTCGCCCTCCCTGTTCAGCTAAAAACTTTTTAGTAGGATAGAATTTACCACGAGCATTGCCTGTCATATCTGGCAGGGTTGACTCTACTTCGGTTATTCCATGTTCATCGAGAAACCTTTTGACGGCTTCCATAAATCACCTTCTCAATCAGACTTGATTCAATAAATGTCTTGAGTTTTATGTTGTTATATTGTCTTTAGTGTTATATTTGTACTTACAATGCTTACTATTATAGATAATGAATAGACAGGTGCCCGAAACGAGGGGCTGACTGGGTGTTACTTAAATTAAGTGGCACTCAGGTTACTTAAAAGCCGAATCATTATTCAATTATAGGTTATGTCTTTTTATTGAGTTAATCAACCAAAAGTCGACTTATTCTTTGTATTTATTGGGTTGTAGCGATAACAAATTAGAAGTATTATTCGGTTTATTGATTTTATAGTAATAGTTAAAACTTGTATTGAGCCTGTTTTTACAAGCAGTCACAGGCTTTAATATCGGGTTTAGGAAAGAGAATTATGGGATTATCTAGTTACCCTACATCATATTATGCAGCCACAGCGAACAGCGAGGGCGCGTATCCTGCTCTAGAAGGTGAGGTGCAGGCGGATGTGTGCGTGATTGGCGCAGGTTTTACCGGGTTATCATCTGCCCTGCATTTAGCCGAAAAAGGTTACAGCGTAACCGTGTTAGACGCTGAAAAAGTGGGCTGGGGGGCATCTGGCCGTAATGGGGGGCAGTTGTCTCAAGGTCAGCGTATTGGTCATGATGAGATTGTTGAAAAAGTTGGCCGTGAAGCGGCGGATGTGTTGTGGGATCTTTCCCTTGATTCCGTGGATTTGGTTAAAGACTTGATCAAAAAGCACAATATTCAGTGTGACTTAAAAAGCGGTGTGATGCATGTGGCGGCCAAACCGTCTCACATTGATGATATTAAAGAAGAGTATGAATATTATCGTGAAGTGCTGAAATACAATGATGTTAAGTATGTGGACAAGCAAGATGTTGAAGGCATGTTGGGCACAGATAAATACCACAATGGTTTGGTGATGACAGATGGCGCCCATTTGCACCCACTGAATTATGCCTTGGGCCTTGCGGATGCGGCTGTGGCTGCCGGTGTTAAAATATACGAAAACAGCCGTGTAACCTCTTATAAAGGGGGGGATGGCGCAGAAGTGATCACGGAAAAAGGCGTGGTAAAAGCTAAGTACATTTTACTGGCGAGTAATGGTTACCTAGGTAATTTGGCCCCTAAAGTGGCGGGCAAGATCATGCCCATTAATAATTTTATTTTGGCCACCGAACCTTTAAGTGAAGAGCTGTGCCGTAAAATTAACCGTGAAGATTATGCGGTGGCAGACACCAAGTTTGTGATTAACTACTTTAAGTTGTCGGGTGATAACCGCCTATTGTGGGGAGGTGGTGAAAACTACACTAAGGCCTTCCCAAAAGACATTCCAAACTTTGTTAGAAAATACATGTTAGAATTCTACCCAGAATTAAAAGATGTGAAAATTGATTACGGCTGGGGTGGAACTCTGGCGGTGACCATGAATCGCATGCCGCATTTTGATCGTATTGAAGAAAACGTATTTGTGGCGCAAGGTTATTCTGGCCATGGGGTGGCAATGGCCACGCTAGGCGGCAAATTGATGGCCGAAGCCATTAGTGGCAGCGCCGAAAAATTTGATGCCTTTAAAAATGTACCCACCCCAACGTTTCCAGGCGGCACGCTATTGCGCTGGCCAGGTTTGGTGGCAGGTATGCTGTATTACTCTATGCGAGATCGCTTTTTTTAGACACGTTCAATCAAGCGATCTAAACAGGCATCTGAATACAGCTTTCATATAAAAAGTGGAGTGAGTGAAAAATCTCACCAGAGGATGATAGGACAGAAAGCTTGAAAAAGATCGCTGATGTAGAACCGAGAAATGCGCCTGTACAAGGGCGCTCAAAAAAACGTTCAAAACAAATAATCGATGCCACCAGTGAGCTGTTGGAACGAGTGGGTTTTGATGATTTAAATACCATATTGATTGCCAAAGAAGTGGGCATTTCAATTGGCTCCCTGTATCACTACTTTCCAAACAAACATGCCATTTTATATGCCATGGGTATGCGTTGGTTGGATGAGATTGAAGGGGTGTTGAATGAGTTTGATAGTTGGGATATCGAAAATATTCCGTTAGATCAATTAGTGGATGACATGTTGACCACTAATTTTAAAGTCTATAAAAAACAAAAAGCAATTCTCACGCTGGTTCAAGCCATGTTCTCAGTACCTGAACTGCGAGAGCTTGATGAAAAGCATGATGAAATGATGATTTCTACCTTTGCGCGTTTATTTAAGCGTATGGGCATTAACAAGCAACTAAAAGAACGTGAACGCCTTGGGCGAGTGTATTTAGAAAGCACTCACGCAGTGTTTGTCACTATGGCTACTCAGCAAGGGGAGCGCGCCAAGCGTACTCAAGCTGATTTAAAAGTCATGGTAATGGCATTGCTTACTACCCACTTTAAATAAGGTGTTCACACACCTTTATTTAAATTGAGTAAAATCATGAACCAAGCAATCAAGTTACTTCGCGTTAGCGCTTCATTAGATGCTATGCCATCTGAAAAAATCTCTGAAGACCGAGTCATTACGGGTGCTCCCACTGAACGTCTAAATAACGTATTCACCAATACGAAAGAGAATTTCTTTTGTGGTGTATGGGAGTCCACAACGGGGAAATGGAATCTAAATTACACTGAGGATGAGTTTTGCTATTTAATCGAGGGTAAGGCCATTTTAACCGATAGTGAAGGGCATTCTGAAGCAATTAACCCTGGCGATGGTTTTGTGATTCCGGCTGGTTATCAAGGCACTTGGGAAACCATTGGCACGGCAAAGAAATTTTACTCTATTTATGAAGAAGCTTGATTCATAAAATGAGCATTAAAAAGCCAAACCCTAATTAAGGTTTGGCTTTTTTTCTGGGTGGAGGGAATGGCCAGTCATCATGCTGAGCTCAGTTAATCTCTAAGATGTACGTGTAAAACTCATTGTCCCGGTCATAGCCTAATGATTCATATAGGCGTTGAGCCGTTGTATTATCCACCGCCGTTTCCAGCATGATGTATTTGGCCTGTGTGTCTTTTGCCAATTGTTTCGCTTGATTCATAAGCTGGGTTGCAATGCCTTTTTTACGGCCAGGCTCGGCTACATATAAATCGTATAAAACCCAGCGCTTAGTCATTGTGACGGATTCCCATGTTGGGTACAGCTGAACAAAGCCTAAGGCTTTGTCATGTTCATCTAGAGCTAAAAAAATAGAGGCGTGCTGATTGGTGAGGTTGTTACTAATAAACGCTCTGGCACCCTCTATATCAGATTGTTGCTTATAGAATTGACGATAGGCATCAAACAGTGGAGTGATTAACTCAATGTGCGACATATTCGCTGGAATGATTTTCATATTTACCTCATGCAATCTATTTGGCTGATTTACAACTTGAGCCAAGGGGGGATAGTGAGTATTGTCTTAAGCCTGATCCATGCGCTATACCCCGAACGGTATAGATTATTAATAATGATAATAAGCAATGAATAATAAAAAAACACCTTCTATCTTTAAGCCAAAGTATTGGCCTGCACGCTTTATTGTGGCGGCTTTATATTTAATCTCACATTTATCACTTGCCAAGAAGCATAAGCTTGGGCGTTGGCTGGGTGTGAAAGCAAAGCATAAACTTAAGTCTCGTACTCATATTGCACGCACTAATATGTCGCGCTGTTTTCCTGAAAAAAGCGATCAAGAAATTGAAGATATGGTTGAAGATTGCTTTGTGCAATTAACCACAGGATTCATAGAAGGCACGCATGCTTGGTGGCAAGACATGATGCCGTATAAAAAAACGGTGAATACAGTGGGGCTAGATAACCTGATTAATGCGCAAAAGAAAGGTAAGGGAGTATTGTTGTTAGGTGGGCACTTTGCGGTTGTGGATTTTGCCATTCCATTGTTGTCACATCATGTTTCCAATTTGGGTTATATGTATCGCCCAAATGATAATCCCATTGTGGATAACATGATTGAAAATGGCCGTGCCAAAGCTGGTGTGACAGGCTTTACTAAAAAGCAGCTAAAAGAGATGCAAGCTTTCATGGGGAATGGTGGCATTGTTTGGTATGGCTGTGATCAAGACTTTGGTAAAAAAGCCAGTGTATTTACCCCGTTTTTTGGGGTTGACGCGGCTAACATTACCACTCCTAGTTGGATTGTAAGAGAAACCGGTGCCGCTGTGATTATGATGGGCATGCATAGGCTAGATGATGGCGGATACGAAATTTCGTTTTCACCTGAGCTGGCACTTACCGGAACCGATGAACAAAAAGATACGGAGATTTGGAATCAAGCATTAGAAAATGAAGTGCGACGCTTTCCGACTCAATATATGTGGGTACATAAACGCTTTAAAACCCGACCTGAAGGAGAGGCCAAGTTTTATTAGTGTTTCTTGTTTGTGATGTTGTTTTTTAGGCGACTGAGTAGTGGATGCCCGCCTCGGCAATATGCTCCTGCATTGCTCTACTACTTACATCCATGTAAGCATTCGCGAGCTCGAAGAGAGTTAGCTGCGAATTATTGTGTTAATGCATCTATAAGCTACTCAATCACGCCTTTTTCTTTCAGCATTAACCTTAAATGATCGGTGCGCTTTTTATTCACGCCCATGTCCCATATTCCCAATAAGGATGATGATCGAACATTCAGTTGGTGATGCTCGGGGATGTACAGCACCTCTATGTAATCCACAAACCCCATTATTTCACTGCGACTTTTAGCATATAAATAGCCTTTGTAGTCTAACTCTATGTTGGTGCCTTGTAGCTGCTTAATGCTGTTTTTGATCATTGGCCAAGCTTGTTCAAATTCCATGTTTAAATTAAACGGTTCAATTTTATGGACAAACGTTGACGCTTCTGTGGAGGCGCAGTTAATTAAAGGGGGGCACCAATACAAACTGCGATCACTGTCTGATTGTTTTAATGGTAAAACTAAACAGCCAGATAATACGCTGCTTAAAATAATCAGGCTGCTTAAACGTAATAAACGTAACATAAAAATCCAGTGATAAAGTGTGTGAGTAACAGGATGCCTTGGCCGTTTTATAGGCTTGGTTTATGGGTAATCCTAATGTACGGTTAGGTTCACTTCAACTATAAGGGCCTATCATGTCATTCATTGCTGCGTATTTATATGACAAAGTCATGGCCGAAACCGAAGCCGCGTGTCTGCAAGCATGGCGACAGTCTCTATTATCGGATGTAACAGGTAAGGTATTGGAGATTGGTTCAGGCACTGGGGCCAATTTGCCGTTTTATAATTTGAAAAACGTAAAGCTAACCTTGTGTGAGCCGGATGCCATTATGCGCAAGCAGTTGCTAGAAAAAGTGAAAGGCTATGAGCAAAAAAGCATTCAGGTATCAACCGACGGAGCCGAGGCGATTCAAGCGAAAGATCATGAGTTTGATTGTGTGGTGTCCACCTTGGTGTGTTGCTCGGTAAACAATCTAGAGCAATCATTAAACGAGATTAAGCGCGTGCTTAAACCCGGCGGGCGCTTTATGTTTTTAGAGCATGTGGCAGCAAAAAAAGGCACCAGTCGACGCACATGGCAAAATATAATTAACCCAATATGGAAAGTGTTAGCCGGAAATTGTCATTTAAACCGCAATACATTGCAGGCCATTGAAGACGCTGGCTTTAAAATAGAATCCATTACCAATGAGAGTATGCGTAAAGCCATGCCGTTGGTGCGACCGACCATACGTGGTGTGGCCATTAAGATGGATGATGCTTAACTATTTTGTTGTTTGAATTGTGTGGGTGTCATGCCGTGCCAGCGCTTAAAGGCTTTGTAAAAACTGCTGTTATCTTTGAAGCCTAAGTGTAAGCTGATGGACTCCATTTTAAGAGCGTCTTGCTTTAATAGTTTCATGGCTTCTGCTTTTCTTATTTCATCATAAATACTTTGAAAATCTGTATCGTATTTTTTTAGTTCTCGGTACAAGGTTTGCCGACTAAGGGCAAGCACAGAACACATGACATCAATGTTGATAGCCTCTGCCGCATTTAATCTTTGATGAATAATCTCCGACACCTGTTCAATGATGCTTTTTTTGGTATTAATTGTATTCAGGGCCGCCAAAGCCTGCTGTTCAATTAATGCTTTAAGTAAATGGTTGCTGCTGATCACTGGCAAGTCTAATAAGTGAGCATCAAACACCAAGCAATTGTGAGTGTGGTTGAAATGTAATTCACAATTAAAGGCGTGTTTAAACAGCGGCTCATAATTGGGTGTTGAAAAATGAAAGCAGGCGGATTGCAAATGGAATTGATCGCCACTTAGAAAGCGTGCCCAAGTAATCATTGCGCTCATGCTGCGCTCGATCGCTAGGTGTGAATAGTGTTTTTGTTGAGGGAGTTCAAACGTTAATTCACACTGATTTTGTTGTTCTTTAAGTTGCCAGTGTTCAGAGGGGTTCATCAAAGCAATGTTATCAATAAATGTATTCAGTGCGTCTCTTAGGGAATGGGTTTGACTGACCCAACTGGCCAGCAAGCCTTTTGCGTTGGGGTTGATAATTTGTCCAATTTTTAATCCAATGCCATCACATTTGGGGTGCTGCTCTAGTGCATGCCACAAATCAATCAAGCTGGTTTCAGGAATGCGCACACTGGGGTCTTGCAGCATGTGGGCATCAATGTTTAATTCAGTTAAGTATTGCTCTGAGATGGCCTTATGATCTAGTGCAGCCTGTATCACGTCTAAAGCCGCTGCCATTGAAACAGTATGGAATTGTGTGGACATAATTGTTACCAATGGACAGTGCTTCGTTACCTGAGTACCTAGGTATGTTTTAAGGCTTTATTTACCCTTAGGTTTTGAATAATGACCTAAGGTGATGCTGTGAATATATCACAAAAGATTTTATTAGTGCTTTGTATCTTAACATTGGCAGCGTGTGGCTTTCCTCATGATCGCCAATGGATTGAAAACAAATACACAGATCAAGCTTCCAAGTTTATTCAGGTAGATGGCAATCGTGTGCACTATCGAGACGAAGGTGAAGGGCCTGTGGTTATTTTACTTCATGGTACCGCGTCATCTTTACACACCTGGGATGCTTGGACCCAAAGCTTAAAGAAACAGTATCGTGTGATACGCATGGACTTACCGGGTTTTGGTTTAACTGGCCCTGACCACAATCATCGCTATGAAGTGAGTGATGATGTGACGTTTCTATCCCAGTTTTTACACGCGCTCAATATTGAACGTGCGCATTTGGCTGGCAGTTCACTGGGTGGACGCATTGCTTGGCAATACGCCATGGACTTTCCTAAACAAGTGAATTCTTTAACGTTAATGAACGCATTAGGCTATCCACAAGCATCGTGGCCGCCCGCTATTCAAATGGGGCAATGGCCAATTATGGATACAATCATGCAACATGTATCCCCTAGGTTTATGTATGAAACCGGATTAAAAGATGTGTATTTTAACCCCGCCATGGTAAGTGACGTATTAGTGGATCGATATTTTGAATTATCGCGCTATCCGGGCAACCTAGTGTCATTTACTCAACGTGTGAAAGCCCGTTTAGATAAAGATGGGCACTTAATCAAGCAAGTAGCTGTGCCCAGTTTAATTCTTTGGGGGGAAGAAGATACCTTCTTTCCGGTGGAAAACGCCCATCGCTTTAAAGCCGATATTGCCGGCTCAATGTTAGTGACCTATGCCAATGTGGGGCACTTGCCCATGGAAGAAGTGCCGCAACAATCCGTAAAAGATTTCAGCCAGTTTATAGCATCATTGAAATCGGTTTCTAATCATTAAAATGGTTAAAAGGATTAAGTGCGATAATGGAAAAGTGTGGTGCAACTCCTGACGGATTGTTGAGGGCTGCTTTCTGGTATATTGCTTTGGCCCAAAATTTGTCAGTTCAGAAAAGTAAACATTGTACTGATGGAATAGTGGTAAATAGGCAGCGAGTAAGCCGTATTAATGGATGCTTAGTTTGAATGGATGGTAAGGAATGGATGATGTTAGGGTTAGGTAAGCGCGCCACGCTTATGTGTATGCTATTCGGTTTGGCTGCTTGCGGCAGTGACTCTAAACCGGAAGACAAGTCTTACGGCCCTGAGTTTACCGGCAATGCGTGGCTTGCCGGACCGGGTGGTGACGAAGAAGAGCAATGGCAATACGACGGTGAGGATCGGCCATTGCTTTCCGTTACGCGGGAAAATGGCGTGTGTACTTTTGACAATGGACTTGTGCAAGTGGTGGACATGCATAACGAACAAGATGAAGCCTGGCATGCATTACCATCACCAAGGCCTTCTAATCACGCTGATGAATCTGCGTTTCCCCCTTACGCATTTGAGTGTGATGAATCACCTTACAGTGATTACCGCAAGGTCATGGATGATGAGTATATCTGGACGTACTCAAGCGTTAACGATGCCATGTTTTACGGCAGTCTGACTTATGACATGTATGTAAAATATTTAGGCGAACCACCTTTACATGACAAAATTCGATTGCGAGTGCACTATGCAAGTCGCTCTCGAGATTACGCCTATTGGGATGGCGCTTACGCAAATTTTTCTGACGCCGTACCGTTCTTTTATTCCACTTTGTTTTTAGATGTGGTGGCCCATGAAATTGGTCACGGTGTGTTAAATCGCATTTCACAACTGGATGGCTTTGATCAAAGCCTCAGTTCCGATGCAAGAACGTTGCACGAAGTATTTGGCGACATATCTGGGTTGATGGCTAAGTATGAATTCACAGGGCACAGCAATAATTGGATACATGGTGAAAAGCTTTATTACTATGCGCGCTACCTTAATCAAATTGAAACCGAATACGGCGCCATTGCCAGTTATTTAGATTACGACGATGCAGACAACTATTATCAACGCATCGGCATGATGACCTACCCCTTTTATTTGTTAACACAAACATGGGGTATAGAAACCGCCTATAAGGTGTATCTGGATGCGGCGCGTACTTGCTGGGTGCCTACCACCACTTTACCGCAAGCGGCCCAGTGTATTTATAGCTCGGCAAGCAAATTAGGTTTATCACAAACGGATGTGGTGGCGGCATTTAAAGCCGTAAAAATAAAACTGTTTGATGAAGGGGTTCTCAGTCATTACACCTATGAGAAACATCATTTATCGATCAACCTATCGGATACCAGTATCAGCACAGGGCAAGTGAATGCTTGGAATTGGGACTTTGCAGACGGCACCCGCGCCAGTACACAAAACCCAGTGCACACCTATACACAAGCTGGCAAGTATACGGTGACCTTAACCGTGCAAGACGACACTGGCGACAGTGATGCGTTTACTCGCACCATTAAAGTGGTGGCGGAGGCGCCTTGATTGCCCTTAGTTGCTCTAAATGCCCCTAAAGTAGCACTGACTGTTATTTATGGATGCCTATATTGATGGTAGAAAGCTAATTAACTTCCCTGAACAGGGAATATGCTGATCAAGTATGTCGCCTATGCCGGTTAAATAACGTAAAATGCCGGAATTGGCCTATATTTAGGTCTATCAGTATTTTTCCTTGTAGGTCCCCATGAAAAAAACCATCGCGCTATCTCATCCAAAGTTGAAGCCAGCCCGTCTTGTTGATTCTATCAAACACGATGTTAAGAAATACCTTAAGAGAGAGCGTAATAAACAATTACCGGGTGACGCAGACTACTGGGATTTTGATTGCCAGTACGGTGCAACAGAAGCCGATGCCAGCGAGATTCACGTGGCAGAAATCAATAAATGCATTGATCGTGCAGTGGAGCTAGAGCTAGAGTCTTTCTATCTAGAAATCATTGCTCGCCCAGCCACACGTAACGTTCAGCAATAACTGTGTACGATTGATTGCTGCTAGATATACCGCAGGGTTAAATCAAAAGGGCTTCGGCCCTTTTTTTGTGCCTGTCACATTTGTCTGAAGCAGCAGGTTTAAGGTAAAGTGCGGCCTTCACTTAAAGGTTTGGAAATAAACGATGAAATGGATCTTAAGCCTGTTAGTAGTGTGTTCGGCATGGGTTAATGCCACACCTAGCTTTTCAATAATTAAACAGCAGGCCCAGTTAGCAAACGCGGCTTATGCACCAGCAGAAGAGCTGGCGGCTATATTAAAAGCGGATAATTTTGAACTGGTGAAACACAAGTTACTGCCTGCTACTCAGGTAAGTTATTTTTTAACACATGTAAACGGCGTTCAAACTGTGGCCATACGCGGCACCGCTAACGTGCAAAATGTAATGGTTGATCTTGATGTTAATTTAAAACAAGACACTCAGCTTGGCATTCAAGTGCATCAAGGTTTTTCTAGTGCCGCGCTGGCGGTTTATCACGATTTGCAATCTAGCATTAAAAAAGATCAGCCTATTCAAACCACAGGCCATAGTTTAGGTGGCGCTGTGGCATTGCTATTGGGTATGTACCTTAAGCAAGAAGGTTATCAGCTAGCCTCCATTATTACATTCGGTCAGCCAAAGGTTACCAATGTAGGTGGCGCGCAACAGTATTCAAACTTACCACTCACTCGAGTTGTGACCACCGAAGACATTGTGCCCTTGGTGCCACCGTTAAGTCCGTTTCAATTAAAAGAACTGGATATTTATTGGCACAACGGTGAAGAGTTAATTTTAATGGATGGTGAACAGTTTGCATTAACCAATGGCTTAAAAAGTATGATGCGGGCTACTAAAATCGTGTCAGTATTACCCAGTGAGAAAAATTTAAACGCACATAAAATGACTACCTATTTAAATTTAATAAATACCAAATTAGAAAATGCGAAACAGGTGCCTTATAAAACCGGTATCAGTATATTTGGATTATCATTAGATTAACTAGTAGCGGTTATTAACAGCTTATTTCAGGGCGGGACACAATTACAAAAAAGGCGCTAACTTTTCAGTCGCGCCTTCTTTGTTACAGCTTAAATGGTTTATTAACCCGCATAGCGTTTCACTAAACGTTTGCCTAACTGTGACATGTGCACTTGATCAGGGCCATCTGCCAAACGAATGGTACGCGCATACGAATAAGCACGAGGCAAGAAAGTATCTTGGCTTAATCCCATGGCACCGTGCAGCTGCATGGCACGCTCAACCACGTTGATGCACATCATTGGCGCCACAATTTTAATTTGCGCAATGATTTCTTGTGCGGCTTTATTACCATACTTATCCATGGCATCGGCTGCTTTTAAAGTGAGCAAACGGGCTTGGTCAATTTCACAGGCGGATTTGGCAATGTCTTCGCGTACCGAACCTTGATCAGACAGTTTACGGCCAAATGCCACACGGCTTTCAGCACGCTGACACATTAGCTCTAGCGAGCGCTGTGCAATGCCAATTAAACGCATGCAGTGGTGAATACGGCCAGGCCCTAAACGGCCTTGTGCGATTTCAAAACCACGGCCTTCACCCAAAATAATGTTTTCAGCGGGAACGCGTACGTTATCAAAAATAATTTCAGCGTGACCTTCAGGGGCATCGTCCCAGCCCATTACTTGCATAGGACGCACAATGGTCACACCCTTGGTATCCATTGGCACTAAAATTTGGGATTGCTGAATGTGACGGTTGGCATTATCGGGATCGGTTTTGCCCATCACAATCATGATTTTACAATGCTTGTTCATGGCACCGGATATGTACCACTTACGACCATTGATCACGTACTCATCTCCGTCGCGAGTAATCGAGGTTTCAATGTTGGTAGCATCACTGGACGCCACTTCCGGTTCGGTCATGGCAAAGGCCGAGCGAATCTCACCATTTAATAGGGGTGTTAACCATTTGTCTTTTTGTGCTTGGGAGCCGTATTGCGCAAATACTTCCATATTGCCGGTATCGGGGGCGCTGCAGTTAAAAATCTCAGACGACCAAATGCAACGGCCCATGATCTCAGCCAGTGGTGCGTATTCAAGGTTGTTTAGACCGGCACCGTGCTCAGGGTCGGGTAAAAACAAGTTCCAAAGGCCAGCGGCTTTCGCCTTTGGCTTAAGCTCTTCAATGATCGGGTGAGTGTTCCAGCGGTCATCCGTAGTATCAAGATGATCCAAAAACGCCTGTTCACGGGGCAATACATGCTCTTCCATAAAGGCTTCAAGGCGGCTGATTAGATCTTTTACTTTGTCGCTGTATTCAAATTCCATGGTGTATTCCTTGTTTTAAAGGTTTTTCGTATTTCTAAGATTAAGAATACGATGGAATGCAGTATTTAGGAAATTCATTGTTTGCATTCGGAACTATTAGTCAGGCTTATTAAGGGGCGGGGAGACTGGGGGAGCAGGCCTAATACAGAGTCTATAAATAGCAGGAGAAGCATGAGGGCATGACGCTGGACTGACTTTTGAAATGAACCTTTGAATATACCTTCGTCATACCAGAAGTGAGGGTGCCCCTGCGCCCGACAAAGCATTAACCCGTTATATTCCGCAGTAAAAAAACTGGTTTAATAAACAGTACGATTTGCAAAAACTAAGCAAACTGTGCGCGTATTTCCATAAAAGTCTTCAAAATAATGCGCGTTTTTACTGGTCTGCGAAAAAATAATCGTGCAGAATCAATCACTTATAAAAATCACAGTCGAAATAGCGAGAACTCGCAATTTTGACAATATCGCGCATGCGCGTTTTTCCAG
>CAJXIT010000038.1 GCA_913054055.1 uncultured Thalassolituus sp. | reverse complement strand
TATGGAAATACGCGCACACTTTGCTTAATTTTTGCAAATCGTACTGGTTATTAAGCCAGTCTTTTTACTGCGTAGGATAAGGGGTTAATGTTTTCTCGGGCGCAGGGGCGCCTTCACACAGTTTTAGCATTCAAACACCAGCGTCATTCCGGACCCGCTCAGCGGACTCGAAGAGTGGCGAAGCCAAATGATCCGGAATCTGCTTGGACTATGAGCGAAAGATTGCATCGTTTATAAGAAAATACTTTTTGAGATACCGGATCAAAGCACTTCGTGCGTCCGGTATGACAAGGGGTGGGATACATCCATGATTTCGCGTGCATAAATGCGCCCAAGCATAACCACCCGCTCCCACCATCCTTGGTTTCGCGAACATAAATACGTCCATGCATAAAAAAAGCGTCACTCTTGCAAGTGACGCTTTCTTAAATTCATAGCAGGTTAACGGCCCTGCTAATAATTTTTAGTCTTCTGAAGTAGACGCAATTTTGTGGATCGCTAAATCCGCACCATTGTATTCTTCTTCTTGAGTCAGACGTAAACCAGAGATTGCATTTACTAATCCGTAAACTGCAAAACCACCGATCAACGCAACGGCCACACCGCTTAATGAACCCACAAGCTGTGACATAAAGGTTACGCCGCCCATGCCGCCAAACGCTTCTAGGCCAAAGATACCGGCTGCAATACCACCCCAAACACCACACAAACCGTGTAAAGGCCAAACACCTAATACGTCATCAATGCGTGGGAATTTGTTTTGGAACAAGGTGAAGGTGTAAACGAATAAACCGCCTGAAATACCACCTACGATTAACGCGCCCATTGGGTGGAATAAATCCGAACCGGCACACACTGCAACCAAGCCAGCTAATGGGCCGTTGTGAATGAAACCTGGATCGTTTTTACCCACTACCATGGCAACCAAAGTGCCGCCAACCATGGCCATTAAAGAGTTAACCGCCACTAGACCGCTGATGCCGTCCATGGTTTGTGCCGACATCACGTTAAAGCCGAACCAACCAACGGTTAAGATCCAAGCACCTAGCGCTAAGAAAGGAATGTTTGATGGGGCAAATGCCACCGGGCGACCATCGCGGTAACGACCCGTACGCTCACGCAAAATAAAGATGGCTGCAAACGCTAACCAGCCACCCATGCCGTGTACAACCACCGAGCCAGCAAAGTCATGGAATTGCGCACCAAATGTGGCTTCTAACCACTCTTGGTAGCCGTAGTTACCATTCCAAATTAAACCTTCAAAGAAAGGATAAACAAGCGCAACGATTAACGCCGATGCCACAAGGAATGGGTAAAATTTTGCACGCTCTGCAATACCACCCGATACAATGGCTGGAATCGCGGCGGCAAACGTTAATAAGAAGAAAAATTTAACCAGTTCGTATCCATTGTTTTGCGAAAGCTCTGTGGCGCTGGCAAAAAAGTCTGAACCGTATGCAATACCGTAGCCCACAAAAAAGTAAGCGATGGTAGAGACACCAAAGTCGGTGATGATTTTAACCAAGGCATTCACTTGGTTCTTTTTACGTACAGTACCTACTTCAAGAAACGCAAAACCTGCGTGCATGAACAACACCATGATGGCGCCTAGTAGGATGAAATAAGTATTTGAGCTGCTGATTAGGGTTTCTACAGCGCTGTTGATGTTTTCCACAACATTCCCCTCTTTTTTGGTTGAGTGCTTTGATGCGATGGAGTCTGCGGCTTATGAATGCCGAAGTACGTCTAACGCGTGCACTTCTTTTTACCAAGGTTTTATATTCAATGATGATTAAACTGGGCCAGTTTAGATCATCGCCTAATAATCGACCCAGATTAATGCACAAGATGTGCCACACGCCTCATTTTGAGGCGGGTTTTTTCATATTATTTTCAGAGTGGCCTACAGCGTGCTTCAGCACTGGGCCTTAGGGAAGGTGATCTTGTAACACTGATGAATCTTGGTGTTGCGCTTAAAGTCATCAGGCAAAGATTCTTGTGTCACATCGTCAATATTGAACTGTTTTAGTGCGTCGCGCTCCATTTTGAAGCGCCTAAAGTTATTTGAGAAGATTAATGTGCCACCTGGGCGCAATAGCCCCATGGCCAATTCAATTAACTGCACATGGTCACGCTGAACATCTAATACATCGTCCATTCGCTTTGAGTTAGAAAAACTTGGGGGGTCCATAAAGATGATGTCGTAGCGGTCTTTTTCAGTTTGCGCGGTTTCAAGCCATTTCAGGCAATCTGCCTGTACAAATTCATGGTTCTGTTCGTTCAAACCATTTAGCGTGAGGTTTTTACGGCCCCAGTTTAGGTAAGTTTGTGACATGTCCACACTGGTGGTACTGCGCGCCCCACCCACTGCCGCATGAACCGATGCGGTGCAGGTGTAGCTAAACAAGTTTAAAAAGTCTTTGTTTTTGGCCAGCCCTTCAATTTCGGTACGTATGGGTCTGTGATCTAAAAATAAACCTGTATCTAAATAGTCGGTTAAATTCACGTACAAAGTGCAGTTGCCTTCTTTCACTTCCATGAAATTTTGCTGCTGGTCTTGTTTTTCGTATTGGCGTTTGCCCTTTTGTACTTTGCGTTGTTTTAACACCACTTTTTCGCGGTCCACATTAAACGCAACCGGAACCGCATCCAATACGTCGCGCAAACGGCTTTCGGCTTTTTGCGGGTCAACCGATTTTGGCGCTTGGTATTCTTGAATGTGAATCCATTGCCCGTACACATCAATGGCCACTGAATATTCTGGCATGTCGGCATCGTAAACGCGGTAGCAATCTGTGTTTTGTTTTTTGATCCAGCCGCGCATTTTTTTAAGATTTTTCTTTAAGCGGTTGCACACCATTTGCGCGCCCTCGCCTAACTTAACTGGGCCTTCGTCTTTTTGCGGGTTATTTTGTTTGTCCACTGCGGCGGCTTTTGCTTTTTCGCTGCTGCCTACTGAGATGTCGTACAAATACAACTTAGACGAAATAGCACCGTTAAATAATTGGTATTGTTTGTTAGCGCGTAATTTAAATTGGTAGGCTTGCTCTGGATTACCAGTAAAAATACCCATGGTCCAATTTGCAAAGTGTTGTTTCACTTTATTACCCATGGCCGCATACAAGGCACCAATTGCAACTTCGTCACTTAAGCGCTCACCATACGGTGGATTACATAAAATCAAACCGGTTTCTGGCAGGCCTTTTTCTTTGGTCAGTTGCGCTAATTCTTGCTGTTTAAAATGAATAAAATGCGCAACACCGGCACGACGAGCATTGTCTTTTGCTTTGGCTAATACACTGCTGTCCATGTCGTAACCCACCAGGGTTAGCTCTACTTCAGAATCTTGTGCTTTTAGTTTGCGGTCTTCGGCGTCTTGCTTCATGTCACGCCATTCTTTTAGCTGATGTTTTTTCCATTTTTCAAACGCAAATTGATTGCGCAATAAACCCGGTGCAATGTCTGCGGCCATTAACGCGGCTTCAACCAATAAGGTACCGGAGCCACACATTGGGTCTAATAATGCGCCGTCTTCTTGTCTCATTAGCTTTGGCCAACCGGCGCGCATTAATAATGCGGCGGCTAAATTTTCTTTAAGCGGTGCCATGCCTTGGCTTTGACGATACCCACGGCGGTGCAGGGATTCACCGGCCATGTCTAGGCTGACCGAAAAGATACCCTTGTTTAAACGCACATGAATGGAAATGTCTGGATTGTTATCCACGTCTGGGCGGTTACCGGTTTTATCACGAAAATAATCGCAAATGGCGTCTTTTACTTTTAACGCACCAAAGTGAGTATTGCGAATTTCATCGGAGCTGCCGGAAAAATACACACGAAAGGTTTGGCGATCAGAAAAATGTTCAATCCAAGGAATATCCAACAAACCTTTATACAGCTCATCGGCGCTTTCTCCTTCAAAATGCTTTAAAGGCCATAAAACACGACTGGCTAATCGAGACCACAAACAAAGCTTGTATGCTAATTGCTGATCCGCTTCGCAACTAACAAACGCCATGCCGATTTTTACCTGAGCCCCACCTAGTTCGGTGATTTCATCCGACAATAAGTTTTCTAAACCTTTTGGGCAGGTGACCACAAGCGGCTGAGGCTTAGCATCTATTTTCGAATCTGCACTGCTTTCTGGTACAGGTGTTTGAGAAGCATCGGTCATGTCATATCAACTTTTTATATTAACTGGCCCATCTATTGATTTAAGAACAATTTTGCTCAGGGTCATGTATTTCGCTTAAATTAAATGCTTTTAAAATCAGCCACTTAAATTCTTAATAACTTTTAACGCTTAAAAACGTCATTTATAGAGTAAATAAATCATTAACACGGAGCCGTTCCGTCACCATACTGAAATGGTTGCTTGTTCAGCTTTCCGTAACAAGCACTCTCCACCGATCTTCGAACAGAGGCAAAGACTTATGAGAAGACAGAAGCGTGACATGGTACGCCGAGCGTTCCAAAAAGGTTACTTCGCTGGTGTACAGGGCAAATCAAAAGATTTATGCCCAAGTGGTAACACGCATTTCGAATGGATGAATGGTTGGCGTGAAGGTCGCTCTGACCACTGGGACGGGTATTCAGGTGTTGCAGGCGTCCACAAAATTCCACTTTAACCCTTAACTAAACACGAAAGGCCAACACAACAAACGAACATCCCAAATTATTTAATTCTATATTCTAAAGGGCCCCACCAGGGCCCTCTTTCATTTCTGGGCTTTTAAATTTCGCCCAAACCTTCTCAATCAACCAGCCTGTGTGTTATTTAAGCTTTAATGGCCGCAATGGCGTCATTGGCTTCGCTGATCAACTTAGGGCCACGGTAAATAAAACCAGAATACACCTGAACCAAGTCGGCCCCGGCTTTTGATTTTTCTGCCGCTGACGCGCCATCAATGATGCCGCCTACGCCAATAATGGGCATTTTGCCGTCTAGTTCAGCTTTTAACCAGTTGATCACACGGGTTGAGCCTTCTTGTACTGGGCGACCACTTAAACCACCCGCTTCTTCTGCATGTTTATGGCCTGCAACCGCTTCACGCTCTAGCGTAGTATTGGTGGCAATGACGCCGTCCATGCCACTTTCTAATAGCGCTGATGCCACCATTTTGGTTTCATCTTGATCCATGTCTGGTGCAATTTTCACCAAAATAGGCACGTATTTGCCTTGCTCTTCGGCCAAGCGATTTTGCGTGGTTTTAAGGGTAGACAGTAATGATTTTAAAGAATCGCCAAATTGCAGGTTACGTAGCCCAGGGGTATTCGGGCTTGAGATGTTAACGGTGACGTAGTCAGCGTGGGCGTAAACTTTTTCTAAACAGATTTTGTAATCGTTATCCGCGTCTTCAACCGCGGTATCAAAGTTCTTACCAATGTTAATGCCCAATACGCCTTTGTATTTCGACTTTTTCACTTGCTCTACCAAGTGATCCACACCTTTATTGTTGAAGCCCATACGGTTAATGATGGCTTGGTGCTCAGGCAAACGGAATAAACGGGGTTGAGGGTTACCCGGTTGTGGGCGAGGTGTAATGGTGCCAATTTCAATGAAACCAAAGCCAAGGTTACCTAAGGCATCAATGTAATCACCGTTTTTATCAAGGCCAGCGGCCAAACCCACAGGATTCGGGAAAGTCAGACCCAGCAGCTCAACCGGCTTACTGGTGACTTTTGGTGCAAACAGCTTGATTAAGCCTAAGCGCTGCGCAGCACCTAATAGGTCTAATGTTAGTTCGTGTGATGTCTCAGCATCCAATTTAAATAAGATTTTGCGAATGAACTCGTACACGTTAGACCCTCAATAAAATTTGCGGGCATATTATATAGATATTCACTGCAAGATGTTAGGTGTTTGAGGCTTGTGGTATGGGCGATTTATAGAAGTTATGTGCTTTTTGTGGGAGGCTGAGGGTTAACTGTATTTTGTGGGAGGGCGCTGGCGCGCGATACGGTTTTTTTGTTCTCAACTCTGGTCGCCTGCAGGCAGCCTCTTACAGGATTTTTGTGCATCTGCGCCTATATAAACCCGTTCACCCTGAGCTTATCGAAGAGCAGCCTGCTCAGCATTATTCAAAAGCCCCTCTCTTGTAGGAGGGTGCTTGCACGCGACCAGAGCTTATATCTGAAAAGATTTATCGCGCGCCAGCGCCCTCCCACAGGTGCTAGGTTCCAATAAATGTAGGAGGCAGCTTGCTGGCGACCCAGTTTTTATCGCACCATGCAATTCAACAGCCTGAAACTCAGGTCGCCTGCAAGCAGCCTCCTACAGGGTTTTTATTCATACAATCTGTTCACCCTGAGCTTGTCGAAGAGCAGCCTGCTCAACATTATTTAAAAACCCTTACAGTTGCTCAGATTCCTTGAAACCATAATAAATTAAGCAATGCGCTCAACTTCTTTGAATTTTCGGTCTTCCCCAAAATAAATAAGAAAGCGCCCGTGAATGCCATTATGAGCAATGTAAGGCCAAAGAATTTTCACTGGAAATCGAATTGAACGCCCATCCACCGCCACGGCATAGACATTCTCTACCCCTTCGTAGGCACGCTGGACTTCGTCACTGGATAAATGAATTTCTACTTCTATGGTGGACACAGAAACCCTATTCAATTTAATTAGAAATAAAATTTATTGTTATATTTTTAATACGATACAAACAAAAAGGCAAGATAGCGGACTATCTTGCCTTGTACTTTTCCCTTGTTTTTTGTATTTACTCTTAACAGGTGGACGCTATTCGGCTGGCTTGTGCCAAATCAAGCAGTTCACGCAGGGCCACAGCAAATACGGCAAAATCATTGATATCACCTTCACGTAATTCAGAAACCGTTTTACGCCAGCGGGTAATCATAGGTTCACTTTGATCTAGCCAAACCCGCATACGCGCTTCAATATCACCATCAGGCAAGGTATTAATAATACTCACCGTTAATGTACGCTGCTGCCAATCAAGATCATCTCGATAAGTTTCTCGGGCCAGTGCCTGCCAATGGCTTTGAACAGACATAACATTCAGCTGTTCTAAGAACCATTCTAAGTCCAGATTACAGCCCACCTGATAATAGGTGGCGGCCACATCTTCGGCACTGCGATTAGTTTGCTCTGCCCCTTCAATGATACTTAATGCGCTGAACATGTTATTCGAACCGGCCACTGAAGAAGCCAACTCTTCATTCACACCTGCAGCCGTTAAACGATCAAAGTGTTTTTGCCAGGTTTCTTTGCCTTCACCGGCCAGCAACCCAGATAAGTTTGCACTGATTTCTTCAGCGCGATCCCTGAAACGATCCACCTCTTCTTGCAAATTAATTTCACGACGGCGATTACGTAAGAACCAGCGACTGCCCCTGCGTACTAAGCGCATGAGACTGGCCATCATGTCTTCCTGTATTTCAGAAGGCACCTGATAGTCTAACGCTTCAACTTGCTGCCATAATTCATCCATTCGGAATACATCACGTGCCGCCACATACGCTTTCACAATGGAGTTAATATCCGCACCCGTGCTGTCATGCATTCGATTTACATACGTAATCCCCATACGATTAACCATTTCATTGGCCAATTGTGTGGCAACTATTTCGCTGCGCAGTTGGTGTCCGTATAAATTCTCAGGAAAGCGTTCAATCAAAGGTGATGGGAACGCCGTTTCAACCGCTTTGGCCAAGTATTCATTTTCAGAAATTTCAGGTTCATTAAGCAGTTCTTTCAAATCCCCCTTGGTATAACTGATTAACACGGATAACTCGGGTCGGGTTAATCCTTTACCTTGTCCTTTGCGTTCTTCCAAGGCTTCATCATTGGGTAAAAACTCTAGCTCTCGGTTCAGTTTTCCCTGCCCTTCAAGCTCGTTGATTAAGCGTTTGTATTCATCGATACGAGTTTTAGCTTCGCGATAAGCCAAAGCGATGGCCTGGGTTTGTCGATAGTTATTTTCTAATACTAACTCAGACACTTCTTCGGTCATTTCTTCCAGCAATTTATTACGTTGCTTTTCAGTCATGTCACCCGCTTGCACCAAACTGTTTAACAGTATTTTGATGTTCACTTCGTGATCCGAACAATCCACCCCTGCTGCATTATCTATAAAATCAGTAAAGGATGAGCCTTCACTTTCTAAGGCATATTCAATACGGGCCCGTTGCGTAATCCCTAGGTTACCACCCTCACCAATTACCTTGGTGCGCAAATCCTTACCATTAATACGCAAACTGTCATTGGCCTTATCTCCTGCATCCGCATGGGTTTCATCCGACGACTTCACATACGTGCCTATGCCACCATTCCAAATTAAATCTACCGGCGCTTTTAATAAGGCCGTTATTAAATCATTTGGAGAAAGTTTATCTGCAGCAATGGCAAAACGCGCTTTCATTTCTGGTGAAATGGCGATGGATTTAGCGCTTCGACTAAATAAGGCACCGCCTTTTGAAATCAGTTTTTCATCATAATCCGCCCATGAACTTCTTGGCAGTTCGAACAAGCGCTTACGTTCAGCATAAGTGGCTTTAACATCTTGTGGATCAGGATCAATAAAGATGTGCATATGATTGAACGCAGCCACTAGCTTTATGTGTTCACTACATAGCATGCCGTTACCAAATACATCACCGGCCATGTCACCCACACCAATGGCCGTAATGGGTTCTTCTTGAACATTAATGCCTTGTTCACGGAAGTGACGCTGCACTGAAATCCAAGCGCCTTTTGCAGTGATGCCCATTTTTTTATGGTCATACCCAACTGAACCACCACTGGCAAAAGCATCGCCCAACCAAAAACCACGTTCTATGGCGATGGCATTTGAAATATCAGAGAAAGTCGCGGTACCTTTATCGGCAGCCACGACTAAATATGGATCGTCTTCATCATGACGCACCACGCTTTCAGGGGGAATCACTTCCCCTTCTAGCAAATTATCCGTCACATCTAATAAGGCAGAAATGAAGGTTTTATAACACTCAATGCCTTCGGCTAAAAATGCATCGCGATCATTTTCAGGTAATTGTTTTGCAACAAACCCCCCTTTTGCACCCACTGGTACAATGACCGAATTTTTAACTTGCTGCGCTTTTACCAAGCCCAGTACTTCGGTTCGGAAGTCTTCGTTACGATCTGACCAGCGTAAACCGCCACGGGCCACTTTGCCTCCCCGTAAATGCACACCCTCCACTCGAGGGCTGTATACAAATATCTCAAACATGGGCTTAGGCAGCGGAATATCTTCGATGTCACGAGGGCTTAATTTAAATGAGAAATAGCGTTTGAGCTCTTCACCATCTTTTTGAAAGAAGTTAGTTCTCAGTGTGGCTTTAATTAACTCGTGATAACGACGATATATTCGATCTTCGTTAATGCTTTCAACATTTTCTAACTCTTCGGTTAACTGAGTATCCATTTTATCAAGATACTTATCTCGGCCTTCCGACAAGGTTTGCCTTAAGCTGAATCGTGTTTGGAAATACTTAACTATAAATGAGGTTAAGTCGGGGTATTTACATAAAGTATCGGCAATAAAAGATTCCGAGAAGCCAAAACGTATTTGCTTCATATAGCGCGCATATGCACGTAATAACGCCACCTCACGCCAACCAATTTTTGCCCCTAACAATAGGCGGTTAAAGCTGTCGTTTTCAGCTTTTCCATACCAAATGGCTTTAAAGGCATCTTGAAATTGTTCTTTGCTTTCATGTAAATCAATGGTGTCACTGAAGGTGTATATCAGTGTGAAGTCATGTATCCAAAATTGCTTACCATCCACCCGGGTAACACCGTATGGATGCTCTCCAATCACACGCAGCCCTAAGTTTTCTAAAATTGGAATCACATCTGAGAGAGGCAATAATTTGTCTGGGTTATACAGTTTAAATTTAAAATAGTTACCACTGTCGGCCACGTTGCGATAAAGACTCATGGCCACATCGGAATCGGTTTCCATGCTGGCGATATGCTGAATATCAACAACCGCAGTTCGCGATGTAAATTCTTCACGATAACTGGCTCCAAAGCCGTTGCGATATTGCTGGAAGAATAAATTGCCTTTTTCTTCCCCTACCCCTTCGATTAAGGCGCCCATTAAATCGTCTTGCCATGAACGGGCCACGTTTTGAATGTCTTTCTCAATACGAGCCAAATCAAATTCTGGTGGGTTTTTAGGATCCAGTTTTAAATGAAATAAGGTGCGAGATAAAATAGATTCAGAGAAAAACGTGGTAAATTCAACGTCTTTTGGCGCAAACGCGGCCACTAGAATATTTTGAATTTTCTGGCGTAATTCCGTGTTGTATAAATCCCTTGGGATATAGACCATGCACGATAAAAATTTATTTAACTTGTCTTTTCGAATAAAAATCTGAGTGCGCCGGCGTTCTTGTATATTTAAAATACCAATGGCGGTTGTGGTGAGTTGCTCTTCGTCGGTGTGGAATAGCTCGTCTCTTGGGTACATATCCAAAATATGATGCAGCTCTTTTCCGTTATGACTGTTCAAATCCAAACCGGATTGGGTCACCACATGCTTTACTTTGTTGCGAATCAACGGAATATTAAATGGGCTTTCCACGTACACATTAGAGGTGAACAACCCCATGAAGCGTCGCCCGCCCACCACATTGCCCTCTTTATCAATGTGTTTAACCACAATGTAATCTGGGTATGCTGGACGATGAATTCTTGAGCGTCGGCCCGATTTGGTGAATGAAACCAATTGCGGATTTAAAATGGATGACTGCATTTCTTCAGGCAGGTCATCTACAACAACCGTATCTTGCCCATGAAGTTCTCGACGAAAGGTTCCACATACGGATTTAGGGTCACGTACCACCAACGTTTTACCGGCTTTTTGCTCAACTTTAAAATCTTCACACCCTAAAAATGTAAAATGATTGGCTGTCATCCAATCAATGAATGCGGCTGCTTCAGTGGTCTGGGCTTTTGTCGCTGGTCCCTCGCTTTCACGAATCCACCCCATGACTTCGCTGCTGCGTTCTTTAAAGGTTTCAAAGTCTTCCACGACCAAACAAATTTCATCCACAATTTGCTGCAACTGCTTGTTTAAATCAGCCAATACTTTGTCATCAGAATGGCGATCTACTTCGATATAGATCACCGCCTCTTGGCGATCTGATTGATCAGAGAAGCAATCTTTTAAGTCTAAATCTCCTTTTTTGTTACGAGAAACAGGCAACACAGCGTGATTAATGAAATGGATGGACATTTCACGGCGGTTTAACTCCATGCGCACAGAGTCTACTAAGAACGGAATATCTTTATGGATGATTTCAATAATAGTGTGTGTGGATTGCCAACCGTGCTCTTCAAAGTCGGGATTGAAGGCTCGAATTTTACCTTCGCCTTTACAGTTTTGAATAAAGCTCCAGCAAGCCAGCGTGGCACCGTACAAGTCATCAATCTTGCGACTGTCTAATTCTTGAGCAGGTGTGGCCGAGTAATACAATTGGGTAAAATCACTCACGGCCTTGCCTTGGTTTTTGGGTAAGGCTTCTGCCAATCTTTCTACCAATTGGGCAATTTGTGGGTGTTCATCCTTTTGCTTGATCTTTAGCATGTTGCAATCCAGTTTCATCCTTTATAGCTAAATGATAGTTTACATCTGAAATTTCGCTTATTTATTGATCTAGAGATGTGCTTTTTGGCAATTTTTTATCTCTAAACGAAACTCTTTGGCCTTTAAAGACTCAGAGGCTTGACCGGAATTTTATAATTCCTAAAATACCTCCACAGAAAAAAAGCCTTAAAAACAAAAACTTGGAAATGGCTACATGACGACAAGAGACAACATTACTGCCCTGCAGAACGCACTTCAGGAACAGATCATTGGTCAGCCGAATTTAGTAAACGCCTTAATCATTGGTTTACTGGCCGACGGGCATTTATTAGTAGAAGGCGCACCTGGTCTAGCAAAAACCAAAGCCATCAAAACATTGGCTGACAATATGGAAGGAGACTTCCAACGCATTCAGTTTACCCCAGACCTGTTACCTGCTGACATCACTGGTAGTGAGATTTACCGAGCTGAAAGCGGCGAATTCGTTTTTCAAAAAGGCCCGCTATTTAATAACTTGGTACTGGCAGACGAAATTAACCGAGCACCTGCAAAAGTGCAGTCAGCCTTATTAGAAGCCATGGCCGAACGCCAGGTTTCCGTAGCAGGCACCACTTATCAGTTAGATGACTTATTTTTGGTCATGGCCACACAAAACCCCATTGAACAGGAAGGCACCTACCCTTTACCAGAAGCACAACTGGATCGATTTTTAATGCACGTTCGCATTGATTACCCAGATGCTGAAGCTGAAACCAAAATATTGCGATTAGCTCGTGGTGAAGCCCAATCCCAAGCGGCACAGACCATTGATGAGATTTTATCTGCACAAAGCATTTTTGACGCCCGCCAAGAAGTGTTAGCTCTACACCTAAGTGATCGAGTGGAGGAATACATCATTCAACTGATCATGGCCACTCGCCAGCCACAAGGTTACGGTGATGACTTAGCGTCATGGTTAGAGTTTGGCGCAAGCCCCCGAGGAACCATTGCCCTTGATCGCTGTGCTCGAGCCCACGCTTGGTTGGCAGGCCGCGATTATGTCAGCCCTGACGATGTACAAGCGGTGCTGCATTCTGTATTGCGCCATCGCTTAATCGTTAGCTTTGATGCTGAAGCATCGGGCATGAATGCTGACCGCATTATCAATGAGCTGATTTTAAGAGTTCCTGTACCCTAGGGCGTTACTTCATGACAAATAACGTATCCAGTGGAAACTACTTAGAGCAGTTTTTCCCAGCTTCGGCCGTGACCGACGAACATCAGTTAACGCAACTGCGTTTGCTTGCAAAACGCCTACGCATTGCCAGCCTGCCACAAATTCATGGCATGTTGGCCGGTGGCCATGCCAGTAAGCAAAAAGGTCGTGGGTTGGATTTAGACCAGCTGCGTTTATATCAAGCCGGTGATGATATTCGCGCCATTGATTGGCGAGTCACCGCGCGTACGCAAAAACCTCATACTCGCGTATATAAAGAAGAACGTGAACGCCCGGTTATGATTTTATGTGATCAACGCAATCCCATGTTCTTTGGCACTAAGCGCAGCTTTAAATCGGTTGTGGCCGCACAATGTGCCGCATTGATTGCTTGGTCGGCCCTTGATCATGGAGACCGCATCGGCGCCATGGTGTTAGGCAATAACAGTGAATTAGATTTTCGCCCCAAGCAACGGGCGCAGCATGTTTTACAAATTTTAAAGGCCATCAACGAATGCAATCACCAGCTTACTGAAGCCAAACCCATGCAAACCAAGTTAGGGGATGGCTTACTGCATTTAAAGCAAACTATGACCCCGGGCACCACCCTTTACATCATCAGTGACTTTTACGACTTAACCGATAAGGATAAAGACGCACTCTTTTCGTTAAAGCGTCACAATCATGTTGTGGCCCTTCAAATTTATGATGCATTAGAGCGTGAAACACCCCCGCCCGGTTTGTACCCTGTGACCGATGGTCTTGACCACGGTATTTTGGATACGCAAAGCAAACACACTCAAAAGTCATATAAACAAGCGTTAAGCGTTTGGCAAAACACCATTGAAAAAAGCTTTAAACACCTAGGCATTAATCATCAACAAATCGACGCAGGCGACATACCCTTTGGTGCCTTAAAGCTGGCCATAGAACAACGAGGCCGATCATGACCCCAAATAATGCAACCAATACTGGCATGCCGTCTAACCCTGCATTAGCAGAATTGCGTGACATTCACTTACCGGATGTCGTTTCTTGGTGGCCCATTGCATGGCCTTGGTGGCTGATGCTGATTTTACTGATCGCAATGCTTGGTTTTGTCATTTATTCTCGCAATAAGAACGCTTGGCGCACGGTTGCGATTAAACAACTGCAATCTCTAGATGAATCCGACCCGGTGAGTTATGCCCTGAACTGTAATCGCTTATTAAAACAGATCTGCTTTAACAAAATTGATGTTACATGCGCGTCATTAAGCGGCATGGCTTGGTTAAATTACTTAGATGAAAAGATGAAAAAGCCCATTTTTCTACCTGATTTAGAGGCCTTTGCGTTTGTGCCTGATAATCCAAACGTGTCACTGGATACCAAAGCATTAAACAAAGCCTGTCAGCAGTGGATAAGGAAGGTGCCATGCTAAGTTTACAATGGCCTTGGTTATTAACCTTATTACCGCTTCCTTTTTTGGTGTATTTTTTTGCACCTAAAAAAGAACATGCCGTGAGCGAAGTTTATGCACCAAGCTTAATGATGCTGGCCGACAGCAAACCAAACCAATCTCAACGCCCTTCTGTTTTACGCATTGTTTTAGCAGCCATGGCTTGGTGCTTATTAGTGATTGCCGCAAGCCGCCCCGTATTTGTTGGAGAGCCTAAGTCCGTCAGCAATAGTGATCGAAATATGATGCTGGCTGTGGACATTTCTCAAAGTATGCTTGAAGAAGATATGACGTTTAGAAATCGTCAAATAAACCGACTGCAGGCGGTTAAAGCGGTTTTAACCGGATTCATTGAACGCCGACAGGGTGACCGATTAGGATTGATTTTATTTGGCGAGCGCGCCTACATTCAAACCCCGCTTACCTTCGACCTAAATACATTACAGCAATTATTAGATGAAGCGGTTGTGGGTTTGGCTGGTAAGCGTACCGCCATTGGTGATGGTATTGGTTTAGCCGTTAAGCGTTTGCAAGATTTACCCGAATCAAACCGAGTGCTGATTCTATTAACCGACGGACAAAACACCGCTGGTGAAGTAGACCCATTACAAGCATCCAAACTGGCTGCTCAAGCTGGGGTTAAGGTCTATACCGTGGGCATAGGTGCTGATGAAATGGTGGTCCAAGGATTTTTTGGCCCTCGCAGAGTGAACCCAAGCCGAGACTTAGATGAAGTCACGTTAACCACCATTGCACAAGAAACTGGTGGGCAATATTACCGCGCACGTAACCCGCAAGAACTTGAAGAAATTTACGACATTTTAGACACCTTAGAAGAAATTGAAGTGGAAGAACAAGTGATCCGCCCTGAAAAATCACTATTTCATTACCCACTTGCGTTGAGCTTAGGGTTGGCTGGGCTTTTGTATTTGATCGGCCTTGGTGTGTTTCAACCGCTGACAAAACTTGGAAGAAAAATAAGTGAGGAGAACACCCATGCCTGACTTTCATTTTTTAAGGCCTGAATGGTTCGTGGCGCTCATTCCACTCATCATTGCCGTGTTCATTCAAAGACGCCAATCTAAACTCAGTGGTCAATGGAAAAACATTGTATCCCCTGCGCTGCAACCATATATGCTTAAGCATCAAGGGCAACAATCTGCCAGTCCGGTATTAAAATACATATTTGTGATAGCCGCATTACTGGCCATCATTGCTTTATCTGGGCCAAGCTGGAAAAAACAGCCTTCGCAGGTATTTAAGAGCCAATCCGGATTGATCATCGCACTGGATTTATCTTTATCCATGTCTGCACAAGATGTACAGCCATCTCGACTGCAACGAGCCAAATATAAAATTCTAGATATTTTAGATCAAAACCTTGGCAGCAATATCGCGCTGGTTGCATAGGCCGGGGATGCTCATGTGGCCTCCCCTTTAACCCGCGACATTAAAACCATTCAATCTATGCTGCCTGCATTAGACCCTTACATCATGCCAGCCCAAGGCAGTAACCTTAAGCGTTTAGTGGATGAATCCATTGCCTTATTTGAG
>CAJXIT010000037.1 GCA_913054055.1 uncultured Thalassolituus sp. | reverse complement strand
GGGTAAAAAAAAGGACGCTTTCGCGTCCTTTTTATCTCTATTAAGCTTTGCGTCTAAATAGAGGTTCTTTAATGTCGGCAGCTAGCTGGTATGGGTCTTTGAATGTTGAGAAATAATTCAGAGCTTTCTGTCCATCAATACCATCTTTCAATAAGTAGCTAGTGAAGCCGCAGCGTTTCATGAAGAATAATTGATCAATTAAAACATCTCCAATAGCGCGTAGCTCACCAGTGAACATTTCGCGTTCGGTTAGCAATCTTGCTAGGCTGTAGCCTCGACCGTCGGCGAAAGCGGGGAAGTTAACACCAATTACAGGAAATTGGGTTAGTAATCCTTTAAAGTTAGCTAGATCTACATCACCGGTAAGCCAGATTGAAACATCATCGCGCCCTGCAAATTCTTCTTGATTCTCTAGCCAGTAATTCGCTGGAATCATGATGTTTTTTTGAGTGAAGTCTCCAGACTCATCATTAATAATGGTCCAGTTATTTTCAAGTACGGCTTCTTGATTAATTAGATTTTGCATATGCACGCTCCTTAAAGATTGCGTGGCCGACACGTCGATAGGTATCGATGAATCTTTCGCCATCAATTCGCTGATCAACATAAGTGTTTAATACGTTTTCTATTACAGCTGGCATTTGTACGCGAGCAAATGATGGGCCTAATATTTTACCTAGCGATGCGTCTGGACCGGCATCTCCTCCTAGGGACACTTGGTAAAACTCTTCGCCTTTTTTATCAACACCTAAGATGCCGATATGTCCAATGTGGTGATGCCCGCATGCGTTCATGCAGCCTGAAATATTTAAATCAATTTCACCCAGGTCGTGTAGGTAGTCTAAGTTATCAAACTTCGCTTGAAGTGCTTCAGCAACCGGAATGGATTTGGCGTTAGCTAGGGCGCAGAAATCTCCGCCCGGACAGCAAATCATATCTGTTAGCAGGCCAAGATTTGGTGTTGCAAATCCTTGGGCTTTCGCAGCTTGCCATAACTCAAATAGCTCATCTTGCTTAACATCAGCCAGAACTAAATTCTGTTCGTGGGTGCTACGAATTTCTCCAAAACTGAATTTATCAGCAAGGTCTGCCGAAGCATCAAGTTGAGTATCGGTGATGTCCCCGGGAGGGGTTCCTAGTTTTTTAAGTGTGAGAGTAGCTATGGCATAGCCTTTTACCTTATGTTCGGAAACATTACGGTTATACCAGTTCGAGAATGCTTTGTTTTCAGCTAATTGAGCTTTTAAAGTTTCGCTTTCTTCTAATGTCTCATAAGCCGGAGCGGTAAAGTGACCCTTAACGCGATCTAGCTCAGCCTGTGTGATTGTGCCTGGGCCATCTTTTAGGTTGTCCCACTCTTCACGCACTTTTTCACGGAAAGCATCGACACCAAGTGCCTTAACTAAGATTTTAATTCTGGCTTTGTACTTGTTGTCTCTGCGGCCATTTAGATTGTATACACGCAGTACAGCATCCAGATAAGTTAGTAAGTCTTTTTCTGCTATAAACTCTTCAATCAAAGAAGCGATGATAGGTGTGCGGCCAAGGCCGCCTCCCACATAGACTTGGTAGCCAATTTCACCCTTATCATTTTTGACAACTTGAATGGCGACGTCATGTAAAAGGGTGGCGGCTCTATCATCAGTTGTATGGCTGTTAACAGCTATCTTGAATTTGCGAGGCAGGAACGCAAATTCTGGGTGGAATGTTGACCATTGACGAATGATTTCACAGTAAGGGCGTGGATCAACTAGTTCTCCTGAAGTGACGCCGGCAAATTGATCAGTTGTGGTATTACGAATACAGTTACCACTTGTTTGAATTGCATGCATTTGTACGCTGGCAAGTTCTTTAAGGATTTCAGGTACGTCTTTTAATTCAGGCCAGTTAAATTGAAAGTTGGTGCGTGTGCTAACGTGCGCATAGCCTTTGTCATATGTACGTGCAATGTGGGCCAATTTTCTTACTTGGTCACTGGAAAGTAGGCCGTAAGGAACTGCCACTCTTAGCATGGGTGCATATCGTTGAACATATAGGCCATTTTGTAGGCGCAAAGGCAAAAATTGTTCTTCAGTTAGCTCGCCGGCTAAATAACGATCGGTTTGATCCTTGAACTGAGCAACACGCTCATCAACAATGCTTTGATCGTAGCTGTCGTATATGTACATAGTTTTTCTCATCAAGCCCTAGGGGCGTGCAGCTATTTTGATGGCGCACTCTATCAAAAATTCCTTATTGGTAAAATGGTTAATTTCTTATATCCCTTATCGAATATAGGTATAAGTCTGCAAGGTTTTATCATTAATACCTGACTAAAAAAGTATGGTTTGGTTTTTAGGGGTAAAACCAGTAAAATCCAGCTAAATATTATGGAAGTACAGAATGTTGAATATTACAGACAGTGCTAGAGATTACTTGATAGGGCTCTTAGCAAAACAAAATACACCGGGTATGTCAGTGCGTGTATTTATTACCCAGCCTGGTACGCCTTATGCTGAAACATGTTTAGCATATTGCCGCCCAGAAGAGGTAAATGATAAAGACGAAGTTATGGATTTAGAGGACCTTCGTGTTTATTTGGATAAGCAAAGCATTCTATACATGGAAGATGCAAAAATTGATTTTGCAAAGGATAAGATGGGCGGGCAGCTAACCATCAAGGCTCCCAATGCTAAAATGCCTCAGGTAACAGGTGATAGCCCACTTGACGAGCAAATTACCTACATTTTATATAATGAAATCAATCCTGGCTTAGCATCTCATGGTGGTGAGGTTAAATTGGTTGAGGTGACAGAAGACATGCTTGCCATCTTAGAGTTTGGCGGAGGTTGTCAGGGCTGTAGTGCTGTTGATGTAACACTAAAAGAGGGGATTGAGAAAACATTGCTAGGTAAGCTCCCTCAGCTTGCAGGGGTAAGAGATGTTACCGATCATACTCAAGGTGATAATGCCTATATGTAAATTTATGGCATTGTGAAAACAAAAAAGGCCGAAAGGCCTTTTTTTGTAGCTGTATTTTAATACTTAACCGCACTCATTAATGAATTCTGTAAGCTCAGTAATGGCGTTTTCGATCTCATCTTTTGAGTCTGCGATTAAGTTAATATGTCCTATCTTGCGATTTTTTCGCTCTGTTTTGCTGTAGGTGTGAAGAAAAGCATTGGGTATAGATAATACTTTTTCCCTGTCCCCATGTTTACCAATTATGTTGATCATGGCTGCATTGCTTTGTCTGGCTTGGGTGCTGCCTAATGGCATGCCACATATGGCTCGAACATGGTTCTCAAATTGGCTGGATGCAGTGCCTTCAATGGTCCAGTGTCCTGAGTTGTGAACTCTGGGCGCCATTTCGTTAGCAATTAAGCCGCTATCAGTATCAAAGAGTTCGAGTGTTATGACCCCAACGTGGCCAAGATGATCAAGAAGGGTGGTAATGTAGCTCTCAGCTTCTTTTTGTTTAGCTTGACTAAGACCTGTAACAGGTACCTGTGAAACCCGAAGAATTCCGTCGCTATGATCGTTCTCTGCAAGAGGATAGGTGCGTGTATTGCCCTGAATATCTCGTACAGCAATAATACTTAGCTCTCGGCTAAAGTTGACAAACGCCTCAGCAATTAATTCATTACCCTTGAGCGCTTCCCATGCAGAATCGATATCAGAGTCTGTTTTTACAACAGCTTGCCCTTTACCGTCATAGCCCATGGTGGTGGTTTTTAAAACAATTGGCAGGCCAAGCTCTTTAGTGGCCTTGATCAATTCATCTTTAGTTGTGACCCTTAGGAAGTTAGCGGTTTTAATGCCAAGATCTCTGAAAGTGTTTTTTTCAACAAGGCGGTGTTGGCTTCTTCGTAGGGAGTTTTCGCCAGGATAAACTGGCTTGCTCTTATTGATTCTTGCTACAAGGTCAGCGTCAGTATTTTCACTTTCATATGTGACCACATCAACAGATGCTAAGAATGATTCAAGACTATTTGAAGTGCTTGGTTGAATGGTCTCCCCTAGGCGTGCGCTAGGGGATTCCGTGGCCTCATCATAAAAAACAAATTCAATATCAAGGGGAGTGCCGGCCAGGGCCATCATGCGCCCTAGCTGGCCAGAACCAATTACACCAACACGTTTAGCTGTCATTATGCGTCTCTAGGATCAGGGATAGATAAAACTTTTTCAGTTTGCTTGGCGCGGAATTCTATGAGTTTTGCGCGTACATCTTCATCATGCAGTGCTACAACTTGTGCTGCAAGAAGGCCAGCGTTCGCGGCTCCAGCCTCTCCGATGGCAAGTGTGCCCACTGCAATGCCAGCTGGCATTTGTGCGATTGATAGTAAAGAATCTATGCCGTTTAAGGCGCGACTTTTAACAGGTACACCAAATACCGGTAAGTGTGTTTTTGACGCAACCATGCCTGGTAGGTGAGCCGCACCACCGGCGCCACCAATAATTACCTGAAGGCCGCGCTCTTCCGCGGTTTCAGCGTAGTTGAATAGCAAGTCAGGTGTGCGATGAGCGGATACAACTTTGACTTCGTAAGGTACGCCTAGTTTTTTAAGGACTTCCTCTGCCTTTTCCATTGTGCTCCAATCTGATGTGGAGCCCATGATAATACCGACTTTGGCCTGGGTCATTCTGGATACTCAGTTTTTCTAAAGGCGGGATTCTAACACAAAAATAAAAAAGGGTTGCCTTGGCAACCCTTAAATAATTAACGCTTTGGCAAAATATCTTTCAATTTATCTCGCATACTGCGTACAGCATCCTCGGTTTGCTGCCAAGATATGCAACCATCTGTTACCGACTGGCCGTATTTTAGGTCGTCTAAATTATCAGGAATACTTTGAGCACCGAATTTAAGGTGTGACTCAACCATTAGCCCGACAATAGATTTGTTGCCTTCTAAAATTTGGTTGGTGACGTTATCCATAACCAATGGCTGCAGGGCTGGATCCTTGTTGGAATTGGCGTGGCTGCAATCCACCATAATGTTGTTAGGGATACCAGACTTCTCAATCTCTTGTTCGCACAGTGCTATGCTCACTGAGTCGTAGTTTGGCTTGCCACCACCACCGCGAAGTACAACGTGCCCATATGGGTTGCCTTTGGTTTTAACTACTGACACCTGTCCATTGCCGTCAATACCTAGAAAGCGGTGCGGATTGGCAACTGATTGCAGGGCATTGATTGCAACGGTTAGGCTGCCATCAGTGCCGTTTTTAAAGCCTACAGAAGATGAAAGGCCGCTGGCCATTTCTCTATGGGTTTGGCTTTCAGTGGTTCTAGCGCCAATGGCTGACCAGCTGATTAGGTCTTGCAGATACTGGGGGGAAATAGGATCTAAGGCTTCTGTAGAAAGAGGAAGTCCCATTTCAGATAGATCGATTAATAATTTGCGTGAGATTTTTAGGCCATCTTCGATTTTGAAGGTGTCATTTAAATACGGATCATTGATTAAGCCTTTCCAGCCAACGGTTGTACGTGGCTTTTCAAAATAAACCCTCATAACGAGCAATAGCGTATCGCTTACTTCTTCGGCTAAAGCTGCTAGTTTTTCAGCGTATTCCTTAGCAGCTTGTACATCGTGTATAGAGCAAGGGCCTACAACCAGAAACAATCTGTGATCTTTACGATCCAAAATATTTCTAACCGCTTCTCGGCCAGCTTCCACCGTATGTACCGCTTTTTCGCTTATTGGTAATTCAGTTTTTAATTGCTCAGGCGTAATGAGTGCCTGTGTGCTTTCGATGTTTAGATCTTCAACGCGCTTATCTGACATTGCTTTGTATTCCGCAAACCGCTTTATTTCAATAAAGACGTATCATAGGCACAAGAAGAGGGCATTTAAAGGGGTTGTAAGGGTATTTCTAAAAAAATGATAAAAAGGCCTGTTCTAGCAGGCCTTTTGGGGATTATTTTCTTAATCGATCGTTAATTTCTTTATATTTGAGTAAATCGGGCTCTGGGAACTCCATTGCATCGCCGTTCATAACACTTTTAACCAAGTGCTCTCGCGCCCATCGCTTTAGGGTTGTTTCAGATACATTTAAGACTTCGCAGGCTTCAGTCATGCTTAACATTTTGTCGCTCATAGGTACCTCCTAAGGAAATATGTATTTTTAGTATAGACACAAATTTCAACTGCTATGCTTAAAGATCATTTGGCAGATTGCGGTAGTCATGGTTAAGCGTATTTTGTATGCAACAGATTTAGGGTTATACGGGCCGTATATCATGAAGCAGGTTGCAATGTTGGCTCAAAGTACCGGGGCAATTGTTGATGTGCTTCATGTAATTGAGCCTATGGGTGTCTTCGCAGAATCAATTATCAATACCTACCTCCCTGAAGAAGAGCAGTCACACCTTAGGAATAAGGGTATGCCGCAAGTAGTTGAGCGAATCCGGCTTCAGGTTATTGATACCATGAACTCAGATTACGCAGATTACATTGACGTAATTAATATTGGTGAAATATTAGTCGAAGTGGGTGTGCCTTCCGACGTCATAATCGCACAGGCGGGAATTCGTGATAGTGATATGGTGGTGCTGGGTAGTCATGGCCAGCATGCATACCGTGGCGGGTTGATGGGATCGGTTGTGACAAAGGTTCTTCAATTATCTTCTGTACCTGTGTATATGATCCCAATGGTGAACTTGAATGAATTGGGGCGCTAGAAAAAGATATACTTAGCACCCAATAATAGAAGAAGTGCAGCCAGCGCCTGCCTTAGAATATTCTCTGGAATTTTTGTGCCTAATTTTGTGCCTACATGGATAGCTGGGATTGATCCAACTAGTAGGGCGGCCAGTAAACTGTAATCTACATTGCCTAGGCTGAGGTGTACCAGGCCGCCGATTAAAGTCAGGGGAACCGCATGGGCTAGGTCAGTACCAACAATATTCATTGATTTTAATTTAGGGTAAAGCACTAATAGAATGGCGGTTCCAATGGCCCCGGCACCAACAGATGAAAGGGTTACTAGGCAGCCTAATATCATTCCCATGAAAAAAGTGAGTGCAGTTTTATTATTTTGAAGCCAGCTTGTCCCTGATAGGTCAGCTTGGCGATTTGCGAAAATTTGTATGCGCTTTCTAAATATTAATAAAGAGGCTGTAACAACTAGCATTACGCCGAGGCTGGTTGTGATGACGCCTGTGTATTCCTGATAATCCACAAAGAAGTGATTAAGGATGACCCCTGTAATAATTGCACTAGGTATGCTGCCAAGTGCCATAGTGGTTGTAATTGACCAGTTTATGGTTTTTCTTTTTTGGTGGGAGATAACCCCGCTGGCTTTTGTAATGGCCGCATAAAGCAGGTCTGTACCTACCGCAATATGGGGCGGGATGCCGAATAAAAGTAGTAAAGGAGTCATTAGTGACCCGCCGCCGATTCCAGTGAGGCCAACAATTAAGCCGACAAATGCACCTGAAATTGCATATAACAGAAAATCCATGAATATAGTCTATGCTTATAACATACTGAGAAAAGAGTCGTTGAGCTGGTAAATTTATCGGTTTACAACTATTCTGGAAAAGAATATTTAATTCTATTTTTATAACCTTTTTAACACAGGGTTGGGCTAGGCCTGGAGGGCTTATGAAGCTACAGCAATTGCGTTACATATGGGAAGTGGCGCATCACGACTTAAATGTTTCGGCGACAGCACAGGTATTGTATACATCTCAACCAGGCATTAGTAAGCAAATACGCTTACTGGAAGATGAGTTGGGTGTAGAAATATTTGCTCGCAGCGGAAAGCATTTGACTCGAGTGACCCCTGCAGGGGAGGCGATCCTTAAAGTTTCAGGAGAGATTTTAAGGAAAGTGGAGAGCATAAAGCAGGTTGCTCAAGAGTTTAGTAATGAAAATAAGGGTAGCCTTTCTCTTGCGACCACACACACTCAGGCTAGGTATGCTTTACCGGGTATCATTCAAGATTTTATTGGGCAATTTCCAGATGTTGCTCTTCATATGCACCAAGGTACGCCCACCCAAATTGCAGAGATGGCCGCAGACGGTACAGTAGACTTTGCCATTGCCACTGAAGCTATGGATCATTTTAACGATCTAATTATGATGCCTTGCTATAAGTGGAATAGAAGCATATTGGTACCTAAAAACCACCCGTTGGCACAGAGAAGTCAGCCTACACTTGAAGAAGTGGCTACGTTTCCTCTAGTTACTTATGTTTTTGGTTTTACAGGCCGCTCTAGATTGGATGAGGCATTTAAGGATAAGGGTCTTACACCAAGAGTTGTTTTCACCGCAGCTGATGCTGATGTTATTAAAACATACGTAAGATTAGGCTTGGGGGTCGGAATAGTTGCAACCATGTCTATTGATCCAGATAAGGACTCTGATCTTGTGGCTATTGATGCGAGCCATTTGTTTAAGGATAGCATTACCAAGATAGGGTTTAGAAAGGGGACGTTCTTGCGTGGTTTCATGTATGATTTTATTGCTCGGTTTGCTCCCCACCTAGATAAAGCTGCGATAGATAAGGCTTCTCAATGTCATAGTAAGTCTGAGCTGGAGGAGATGTTTAGTACGGTTCAGCTCCCCAATCGCTGATTGGGGAGGGTGTTTCAGGGTTATTTTTTAGCTATGATGTTCGCCGCATGAAGGCCGCATTCTTTGCCGCCTTCATTTTCCCACCACCAGCGACCTTCACGCTCATGTTGATTTGGTAAGATGGCGCGAGTGCATGGCTGGCAGCCAATGCTCGTATAACCTTTTGCATGTAGTGGATTATAGGGCACGTCAAACATTTTAATGTAGTTCCATACATCCTCAGATGACCAATTGGCCAAAGGGTTGAATTTGTATAGCTTGCCGTTTGCTCCGTCAAAACTATCTTCTTGAAATACAGGGATGTTATTTCGTGTACCAGGGCTCTGATCTTTTCTTTGGCCGGTAATCCAAGCGTCAAATTCTTTAAGCTTTCTTTTTAATGGGTTGATTTTGCGTATAGAACAGCATTCATTGTGTCCGTCATCATAAAAGCTAAATAATCCTTTTTCTTTAACAAAAGGCTCCAGCTCTTGTGCGAGAGGGGATACAACGTCTATTTGTACGTCATAGTGACTACGTATCTTTTCAATGTATTCGTAAGTTTCACTGTGCAGCCTGCCTGTATCTAAGCTGAATACTTTGACTTCTTTATTAAATTTTAATGCAAGGTCAATTAATACAGCGTCTTCAGCGCCACTAAATGAAATTGCAATATTGTCAAAATGCTCAAGAGCAGCTTTAACGATTTGTTTTGGTTGTAAATTGCTTAATTCCTGATCAAGATTTGCAATTTCTTCTGATGATAGTGTCATTTCATAAGCCTAATCTAATTTTGCCAGAACAATACCAGAGATCTGGTAGGAGCTAAAATAATTGTTCCGGATATATTAATACCATGGCTTTATAAGGGGGAGGCATTGAAACACGTCATATAAATGATAGAGTAGCGCCGCTAAATGATGAATTTTACTTGGAGTTAACTGTGGAATTAGCGTGTCTTGACCTTGAAGGTGTATTGATCCCTGAGATTTGGATCGAATTTGCGAACAAAACTGGTATTGAAGAGTTAAAGGCTACTACTCGAGATATTCCTGATTATGATGTTTTGATGAAGCAGCGCTTAAGAATTCTAGAAGAGAACGACCTTAAAATCGACGATATACAAGAGGTTATTGCAACCCTTAAGCCGCTTGAAGGGGCAAAAGAGTTTATCGATTGGTTGCGTGAGCGTTTCCAGGTTGTGATTTTGTCTGATACTTTTTACGAGTTCGCTAAGCCGTTAATGGCTCAGCTGGGGTTTCCTACTTTGCTATGTCATAAGCTTGAAGTAAATGATGAGGGTTACATTACTGACTATAAGTTGCGCCAAGTAGATCCAAAGCGCCAATCTATTCGTGCCTTTCAGTTGCTAAATTATCGATGCATTGCTGCAGGTGACTCATATAATGATACAACTATGCTTAAGCAGGCCGAATCAGGGATTCTATTTAAATCTCCAAAAAATGTGATTGAAGAATTCCCTCAGTACCCTGCGGTTCATGAATACGAAGATCTTAAGAAGGAATTCTTAAAGGCAAGTGTTCGCGACCTATCTTTGGATTAATTTTCCAGTGTCGACATAAGCCTAGATATCTTGTCTAGGCTTTCTTGATACTCTCCTTCCGCTGTTGAATCAATTGTAATAGCACCTCCGGCCCAGCAGTGTACTTTATTGTTTTCAAATACAAAGCTTCGGATTAATATATTCGAGTTAAATTTCCCGTTTGAAGAATATAGAAAGCTGCACCCGCAATATAAGTCTCTAGAAAAATCTTCTAACTCACTGATTATCTCCATGGCTCTTTTTTTCGGCGTCCCGGTTATTGAACCGCCAGGGAATGCATCCTGAAAGACTTTGAAGGCCGATATTTGTTTGGGTTTTTCTGCTGTAATTGTTGTTACCAAGTGGTGTACGGTTTCGAATGATTCAATGCTAAATAACTTCGGGACTTTGATGTTTGTACAGTTTTTTGCAAGATCATTTCTAAGCAGGTCGGTGATCATTAGGTTTTCTGCCTGATCTTTTGAGCTATTTTGTAAGCTTTGCATGTTGTTCAAATCAACATCTTTGTTATGAGACCTTGGTATTGTCCCTTTTATGGGTTTTGTACTTACAATCCCTCCCTTGCACTCAATAAATTGCTCAGGGGATGCGCTGGCTAAAATGCGATCTTTGCTTTCAAAATAGGATAAAAAGGGGGAGTTGCTTTGCGATTTTAGTCTTTTGTATGCCTCTAAGGGGTTGCCTTGATACTCTCCTGAAAACTTTTGAGTTAAGTTTATTTGGTATGCGTCACCTGAGAGTATGTAGTTATGGATTGTATGGATCTTTTTATTGTAGGTGTTTCTAGACCAAAGGGGTTTAAAGGAGCTAGTCATCAAAAAGCAGTGTGAACTACAGATGTCAGAGTTGTATCGATCTTTAAGTTCACCTTGACTGATTGTAGATAGTTCATTCCAATAAATTAGATGGGTCTTTTTTGTTAGGTGGTCTAATATGAAAGCCCATGTGTATAAATTGTAAAATACACTTTTTGGACTCTCTTCACTGCTGGCCGAATAGTTTACATGCCCAATGACCCCACCTGTAAATGGAAGGTCTGATTCGACGTGTGGTAGTATTTTCATTAGAGACTCTACCTCTTTCCAGTCGTCAATCCCCATTGCATTCTTGCAAATAGTTTTAAATGGGGCGGCTGTAATGATGCTCCAGCGACCATTTTCATGATCCCCGTTAGCGCTTTCAAGGCCGCATAAATTACCAAGTTCACTTAGATTTGATAATAAATTATTGGTGCTTTCTAGATAGGGGAGTTCTGATATCGATAGATTCATTTGGGTGGTGACTTACTAATATTTCCGCATTTTATCTGGGTTTTACTGCTGAGTGAATAAAATATTCTACTGGTTAAAAAATAGGCAGGTAGCTAGAACAATTGTTCGGTCTCTAGCTGGGGTGTGGCTTAAAATGACAATAATTTATAAAAATCAGCCATTTAGCTGTGTTTAGTAAGTGGCAGGGAATGTCATTTAATGTAACAATGCGTAATCTTGAAAAAAAATAATAATACAAGGTAGCTAGCGATTATATGATCGTTCTTCTTATGGCATCGATTATCAGTTATACGATGATCACTGAATTCCTTGAAGTGAGCCCACAACCTAAAGGGGTTGTTCACTTTGAAACAGGATATGGTGATCAGAGAACTCGGCTGAAAGAAAATATCGAACCCCTTACAGAATTTAAATATAACAATGTTGTTAGGCAGGCTTACGACTATAGCTGCGGTTCGGCTGCTTTAACTACTCTGTTGGACTTTTATCTAGGCCGTAACTTCCAGGAGCGTCAGGTTATGGAAGGTCTACTGCAGTTTGGTGACTCAGAAAAAATAGCGGCCAGGCGCGGTTTTTCGCTATTGGATATGAAGCGTCTTGTGACAGCTCTTGGGCACCCATCTGGTGGTTTTAGGGCGGCAGAGGAAGACTTGGTAAAGCTTGATCACCCTGCAATAGCACCTATCGAATATGCAGGGTTTAAACATTTTATCGTTATACGTGGCGTAAAAGATGGCCATGTTTATATTGCAGATCCCTCTCTTGGAAATATAAGTTTTACAATGTCTCGATTTTTAGAAGTTTGGGATAGGAATGTTTTGTTCATTGTATTCCCTAATGGTCACAAGCCTGTCGGTGGATTGGAATTGAGAAATGAAGATTTACGGGTCATTGATGAAAGAACATTTACAAAATTAGCATACCATGATTTTAGAACAGCATTTCCTCATGAGTTTGAAGGTCAGCCTATGGAAATAGGTAATAGCTTAGCTAGATCAAAGAACAATGCGTACTGGGATAAGGGAGATGATGAATTAAGTACTGCTGATGACACTTTGATATCTGAAGGTGATTCAGGATACGTTCCAGATAATGCTACCACTATTAATTCACCTTCTTTAATTAGAAAAACATTTAGATTTAAAAGAAAATAATAATGAGAGCTTTTAAATGAGTCGTTACATTTTTTTCATACTGCTAACCTTTGCTGCTAATCTTGAGGCAGCTGATATAGATTCTGCTCGAGATGCACTTGCTCAAACAGAAGATGATTCCTCACAGGAAAAAAGTCTAGAGGAAGTTTTCGAGGCAACTGAGAATAACTATTCGCTTATGGGTAGCGGGGAAACTTCTTTAAATTATAATATGAGCTATAGCTACTCAGCTGATCAGCGATTAAATGTAGATATTGCTAATGGTCAAGTATTATCTTTTGATGTTACACCTTCATCATCCCATTCAATAACCAATAATTTCTCTTTTGATTATGGGTATGAAAACAACTTAACACTTGGTGTAAGCATACCTATGACTGTCCGATATGACTCGGTAGACACAATAAGCGGTTCAGGTCTAGGAGATGTGTCAATTAACGCAAGGTACCAGCCATACGCATATGTTCCTGGAGAGATGAGTAAAACTTTTAATGGGTCTTTTAAGACTAAGACAGGGGATAGCCCATTTAAAACAATTTCGGGCAAGCGATTGCCAACTGGTAGTGGGTATTACTCAATATCAGGTGGTTTATCGTTATCTAAGGTTGTCGACCCAGTTATGCTGTTTGGTTCAGGTAATATTACCTATGCAATTCCGGAATCTCATATAAATCAGCCTAATTCTGGTGCTTTATTGACTGAGGTAAAGCCAGGTATGTCATTTGCCGCATCAGGCGGGTTTGCATATTCCCTATCTTACGACGTCTCACTAAGCGTTTCCATGCAAGCAAGTTACACCAATAAAACCACTTATGTTTTCCGTAATAGTAGTGGTTCTTACAGTGAGGCTCAAAGTTCAGCCTCAATGTCTGGTGTGTTTAATATGAGTCTAGGCGTTAGGGTATCCCCTAAGACAATTACAAATATAGGTATGGGTTTTGGTATGACGGATGATGCTCCAGATATTTTGCTTTCATTATCAATGCCAATTGATATTAATGGCCTGAAAGCTAAATCATAATAAAGAGCTGTCATGAGATTTTATTTATACATTTTTTTAGCTTGCTTTAGTTTTAATGTAAATGCACAGCTAGGGCAGTCAATGCTACTAGATCCTAAGGCCTTGTCACTTGGCAATGCAGTGACTGCAGACCCGCCTGGCATGATGTCAATTCACTATAACCCCGCAGGTCTAACAAAGCTGGATGGACGGCAAATTGGGTTTACACTTTTAAATGTTATTTTAAAATCATCAGCAGTTTTCAATCTCCCTGAAGATTACGATGGAGAGGGTGAGCTTTTAAACTTTGAAGATGATCCAGTAATCGGTCATGAAAGTGAAGCTATACCAGGGCTTTTTATCCCAGGGGTGGGTATTTTTCCACTGCATTTGCCTGTAGCTACGGTCCCAAGCTTCGGCATATCCATCAACCCGCCAGGTTCAAAATTTACATTTGCTACAGCAACTTATTTACCAATGGTTGCAGGATTTGTAAAAGAAGCACCAGATGACCCCGGTCGTTATCAAGCGAAGCAGCTTGCCATGCAACGAGTAACTTATTTGTCGCCTTCTTTCGGTTACAAAGTTAATGATGAGCTTTCGGTGGGCGCTTCTTTTTTACTTTCCCACCAGGCATTTGCTATTGAGCAAGACGCTCGTGGCGTTAACATATTGATGGCAGCCACTGAGCTTATTCAGGATGCCTTTGGTTGTGAAGAAGGAGGGGGTGGGGATGACCCGCTGGTGCCATTTATATCAATGTGTGGAGGACGGGTTGGTCCGTATCGCGATATAGGAACTCTAAGTATGGCGCTCGAAAATCGACTTGCCACTTCTTATAATTTAGGTGTTTTATGGGAGCCAACAGACTGGTTTGCATGGGGGGCTTCATATCAAAGTGAATCAAAAAGCACTCTTTCGGGTGAGTTTGAGATGGATTACTCTCGCGACTTTGCTGGATTTTTCAGCGGGTTTCGCGGCTCATTGTTTGGTGCGATTATTGGTGCGATGTTTCAGCTGCCTACTGGTAAAAGCAAAGAAACAGGCTATGTATCTACAGAGTTTACCTACCCTCAGCATTTTCAAACCGGCATAAAACTTCGTTTGTTTGATAGGCTTCAGCTTAATATTGACGCAGGTTGGACTGATTATGATGAGTGGGAGTACTTCTTATTTAATTTTGATAGGCAATTAGACTTTTTAAATGCAGCTAAAATTCTTGCTCCTACAGAGGTAACGGCAACTTCACTTAAACAATTTTTAAATTATGAAAGTGTGTGGAGTTTTGGTTTTGGGCTTGAGTATCAAATGAGTACGCGCTTGAAGGCAAGGATTGGCTATGAGCCAAGGGAAACCTCAATACCCGATAATAAAAGAAATGTAATGGCTCCGTTAGGGTTTGCCCCGATGTACGGCATGGGTTTTGGTTATCGCTGGGATCTTGATACTGAAGTTGATGTTTCTTTGTCTTTTATGAAAAGTCAGGAGTTCATCCCTGCAGGGGAAAGTGAATCTCTTAATACAGACTGTTTGACATGTCTTCCTGGTCTGGATGTTGAAACCAAACTAACTGTCGCGGCTGCAGGGATTACATTTAGGACTAAGTTTTAGTGTCCAGGTTTTTTATTTTTGCTATAGCATTGCTTACAGGTTGCGCTAACAAATCCTCTTCTAGCGGGGATTTTTACACCTGGATAGACGAGCGTGGGCAAGTTCATACCGTTAGGACTAAAAAAGCTTCTAGCAATACAAGTGCACAGGCTACACCCAAAGTCGAAAAAATAAATACTAGGGAGGATGATGCATCATCAATAGGAAATTCCAGTTTTGACGCTTCTGAATACACCTCCTCTGACGATGTTGATAAAAAACTTTCAGGCCAAAAAATATTTAGCTGGAATCAAGATGGTAGGCAGCTAATTGCTGAAATAGACATCTCAAAAAATAACAAAGACACACCTGAAAAAAAGCACTCACCATCTTTGAAAGCGGGCTTCACAATGTCTTTCCTTGGTTTTAGGGAGGGTAGGGTAAATCTACTTACTGATCTTATATCAAGGCAGTTAAGTTTAGAGAATTTATATATTACTCAAAAGAAAAGTAGTAAGGATTATGTCTTAATTGAGATTGATATTGCCGACCTATCTTACCTCAGGCTCAATTCCTTTGTTGATTCAAATAAGGTAGCAATGCCAATTTTCAATATATTAGATTCAAGCTTTAATTCCGCAGCTACTATTAACGATGCATTTAAT
>CAJXIT010000036.1 GCA_913054055.1 uncultured Thalassolituus sp. | reverse complement strand
TGATTTAAACAGTGACGGTCAAACTGAAACCTTAAGTCGAACGGGTCAAGGCACAGGTTTTTTAGCCTTAGATAAAAACCAAAACGGTGAAATTGATAATGGCCAAGAATTATTTGGCCCCAATTCAAATTCTGGTTTTGCTGAACTGGCACAATACGATGACGATGGTAATGGCTGGATTGATGAAAGCGATGCCATATTTAGCCAACTTACCTACATGGATTTTGATGAAAATGGACAGCAACGTATTCAATCCATTGGGGATGTGGGAGTGGGGGCTATTTATTTAGGCTCTGAAAAAATGGATATTGATCTATTTAACAGTAACGGAAATTTTCAAGCAAACATTGCCCGCAATGGCGTAGCAATCAAAGAAAACGGCCAAGCGGTCAGCCTACAAGAAATACATTATTCCGATCAAGCCATAGGAAAGATCAGCATGGAAGTGGCCAATTCCATGATCATCAATAACCAGCTCATTGCTAACGGCGGCACCATGGATGTTCAAGTGGGCAATGACATCAACACATTACAAGCCACCCGTATTCAAATTGAATCGCCATTAACGCAATTCCAATTTGATAACGAAATTATTAATGCTCGCAATGCCGACACACAAGTGCGCATTGATCGGGTAGATCAAACAGGCTTTATGACCGTTAACGGAATACGCACACCATTAAATTCAAGCCTAACCATGGCTGTTTCAGACACAACAACACAAACCGCCAGCAATGCCGCAACTGAAACAAGCCCTACACCTGATGCAAGCAGAAATGGTCGCCAATATGCTTCTGCACAAAATCGCCGTGACGATATTCGATCAGCATTTCAGGCAAAAATAGAATCCGGAATATCCGTAATCAGGAATACATCGTCTCAATCTAATAAGAATCAAAGTGCCATGGATGCACCCACGTTAAGCCAGTCAGTATTTTGGCAAGATGAACGTCAGACCTATCAAAATAAATATGAAGGAGGATCAAAACTGGATCAACTTAAACAACTGGTAGAAGATTTAAAGTCGATCCGAGAACAGCAGTTAAAAAGCCAAGAGAAATTAGGGTTGTATATTAAAATAGAAAACGGTGTTTAACCGTTTTTAATAAGGAATGGGGATCGCTGCAGACTCTTTATTATATAGAGCGTTAAGCTGCGACTGATAATCTTCTAACCAAATTTTATAATTAACGTGTCGAGATAGCTCTTTTCTAATGCTCTCTATGGCTAAACCTTGAAACTGAATAGCACTTTGATACTTGCCTTTACGAGCATGAATGGCTGCTAACGTATCGTAATAAATAAATTTATAATCTTCACTGACATCCTCAAGCTTAGGCATGTAATCCATTGGATTCGCCCCCTTGCTGAATTCAGCATCTTCATGGGTAGCCAGTGTCCATGCGTACCCTAATGATGCCTGCACCTTATTGCCATAATGAATGGATCTTGCAAATAGCTTGTGTGATAAACGGTAGTTTTTATTAACCCCTTTACCCTTGCAGTAAGACTCAGCCAGCAAAGCCAACACAGGTGAATAATTTAAATATTTACTTTGACGCAACAAGGTCACCCCTTGAGCATCATTAGTTGTAATATCATCTTTTAAAAGAATGGAGGCCTGAATATAGTCAATATAAAAATCCACATATTGATCATAGATACTGCCTTCTAACTGATCGAACTGCTTATGATAGTACTTTGCTTTTTCCAAGTCGGCAGGCACTTGTGAATCGGATAAATAAATCAATGTCAGCAACATAGCCGCTACTTTATCCCCTTCGGCAACCCCGCCTTCTAAATGAGGAATCGCATCTAAAGCACGATGATCATTAAACGCCTCCAAACCCCTACCCGTAGGTGTGGAGCATGCGGATATGAACACACAAGCACTGACTAACATTAAAATCCGTTTCACTGATATCCCTTACCATACTTTGATCGTCAAATATTTCTGCGGCGCATATTATCCTGAACCCCTAACGATATCCATGGTCCTTTTAGTAACTTCATACATAGATCTCAAATTTAATCAGCCCCCATAAAAAAAGCGAGCCTATGGCTCGCCTTTTTTTTCACCGCTTTTTACAGGCTTAATAATTAAATACTCATCACATGCTTGCGGTAATACTGCATTTCTTCAATGCTTTCACGGATATCATCCAGCGCTTGGTGAGAGCCTTTTTTAGTTAACCCTTTCAGCTTTTCTGGTGCCCAGCGACGGGCCAGTTCTTTCAAAGTACTCACATCAATATTGCGATAATGGAAAAACTCTTCCAGCTCCAACATATATTTATTCATAAAGCGTCGGTCTTGATGCACGCTATTGCCACACATTGGGCTGACGCCTTTACCCACATACTGACGCAAAAACTCAATGGTTTGTCTAACCGCTTCCGCTTCGTCAATTTTGCTGTCTTTCACGCGCTGCACCAAACCGGAATTACCATGGGTTTTGGTATTCCATTCATCCATATTGTCGATGATGCTATCAGGCTGATGAATGGCCAGTACCGGGCCTTCTGCCAATATGTTTAAATCACCATCGGTGACAATAGTCGCAATTTCAATAATCACATCTGTGGCGGGCTCTAATCCCGTCATTTCAAGATCGATCCAGATGAGATTGTGCTTAGATTCCATAATTCTGCCTTTTTAACCTCACTTATTAACCCTATTGTGGTGCCAATTCTTTAAGAATTGGCCTTTAAATCCCGCAATCGGCCTGAATTAAGCGATGTTTGTCTATATACTTCATTAAAGCTCAATTTGAACACAATTTGTATTTTAGGGCACCTGTTAGATTAGATGGCTAAAAGAAAACTGAATAAGCGACAAGCGTGGCGAATCAACAAGATTCAGCAAGAACGCAATGATCGCGCCCATAAAAAAGAAGATCAAATTCATCATGAACTTGAAGGTGGGGATCTAGGCCCTGAGCAAAATGGGCAAGTGATCAGTCATTTCGGTACACAAGTTTTGGTGGAAGGGTCTGACGGCCTTCAAACCCGCTGCTATATGCGTGCAAACCTGGGTGGCTTGGTAACCGGTGATAACGTCACATGGCGTGCCGGTAACGAGCAAGGTGTTGTGGTAGCCAGACACGATCGCCAATGCGAACTTCAGCGCCCCAACATGTATGGTGAGCTTAAATCCGTAGCCGCCAATATTGATTACATGATCATAGTGGTGGCACCGGAACCTCATGCCCACCGCAATCTCATAGACCGCTATTTAGTAGCCGCTGAAGTGAGCGGCATTGAGCCTATTTTATGTCTAAACAAAATTGATTTATTAAACGACGACAATCGTGAGCACTTTGAAACACTAGTGAAAGATTACCAAGACATTGGTTATCGCTTTATTCAAACCAGTGCCATTACCGAAGGTGGCCTAGAAGAATTAAAAGTTCTATTAAAAGATCGCATCAGTGTGTTTGTGGGTCAAAGTGGCGTGGGGAAATCCCACACCGTATCCACACTATTACCTGATGAAGACATACGTGTGGGCGGTCTGCGTGAACAAAGCAAAACCGGTAAACACACCACCACCACGGCCACATTATTCCATTTTCCCAGCGGCGGCGATTTAATCGATAGTCCGGGGATACGGGAATTCGGTTTATGGCACATGGAAGAACACGAAATATTAGAAGGCTTCAAAGAATTTCAGCCATTTGTGGGCATGTGTAAATTCCGCGACTGTAAACACCAGGCAGAACCTGGCTGTGCCATGAAAAAAGCCTTAGAAAACAATGAAATAAGCGAAGGCCGCTTTGCCAGCTTTCAACAAATTGTAGACAGCTTAGACGAAGTCAATGTGCGAGGCATGGGTAAAGAAAAATAAACCCAATGCCTCAATAAAACTGCCAACTTTGGGATTAGCGTCCATACTTAGCGTACTGCTCTCACAACCCGTTGAAGCCTATGCATCTAATTATGTACACCAGTGAATACCAAGGGACGCTTCGGGAAATGCCTGAGGACCTCAACAATATCCTAAACACTGCACGTACCCGCAACCCAGAAAATGGCATTACCGGCATATTGTTTTATGACCAAGGCAAATTCATTCAGATCATCGAAGGTGAAAAGCAAAATCTACATGATTTAATTGAACAGATCCCCGCCACACCAATCTTGAGATATTAATCGACTCCCCCATCGCACAAAGAGAACTGACCGACTGGAATATGGAGGCCTTTGATATTAGCAGTCATATAGGAAAAGACTGGGGCTTACTTACTGAATTTAGAGATGCCTATGTGGCTAGCTTTAAGGTATCCGCCAATCAACTGGTCAGCTGGATACGACACTTCATACACGATCACGATAAAGTGAAGCGCATTTGTGTAGAACCGTCTTAGGCTCACATAAAAAAGCGCTTTATACCTTCATATAAAGCGCTAAATATTTCAAAGATGCTAGTTAGAAATTAATCCGCTAGCGCTTGCCCCATCATTAATGGTGACGTAGCTTGAATTTCTTCTTTAAACTTAATGGCGTCTTGCGGGAAGCACAATACAACCGTTGAACCCAGTTTAAAGCGACCCATTTCTTCGCCCTTCTCAAGTTTAATTTCTTTACCATCAAACGTTTGAACCTGTGCTTCTTTTGGCAGTGGGCAAACCTGACCTGACCATACGGTTTCAATGCCCGCTACGATCATGGCGCCTACCAATACCATGGCCATTGGGCCGTGTTCAGTTTCAAACATGCAAACCAAACGCTCGTTACGGGCAAACAAACCATCTACTCCTTGAGCCGTAGCAGGATTTACACTGAATAAATCACCTGGTACGTAAATGGTTTCTTTAAGGGTACCTGCACATGGCATGTGCACACGGTGGTAATCTTTTGGTGATAAATAAATGGTAGTAAAGTCACCGTTTAAATATGGCTCAGCACGATCGCTGTCGCCACCTAATAATTCGGTCACACTGAAGTCACGGCCTTTGGCTTGAAAAACACGGCCTAATTCAATTTTACCTAACTGGCTTACGGCTCCGTCTGCAGGGCTCACTAATTTAGTGTCGGCAATTGGGCGTGCGCCATCTTTTAATTCACGAGTAAAAAAGTCGTTAAAGCTTTCAAAGGCTTCTAGGTCTTCGATTTTGGCTTCGCTCATGTTAATACCGAATTTTTTAGCAAAATTCTTTATGAACAGGTTTTTAATGAACTCAATTTTGGTGCTAGCAAACCAGCCCACTAAACGTGATAAAGCATGTTGTGGAATGATGTACTGACTGAATACAAATAAATTATCTTTCACGTTTTATTTTCCGTTTTACTATTCTAAATTTTTAATGTTGACAGCTTGAGTATTCTCAAGCAATCAATCTTCTAACTGTGCTTACGGCTAATTAGCCGATTCGCCTTCCACAATGGGGGTACTCGGATCGTTACCCCACTCGCTCCAGCTGCCATCATAGGCTTGCATGTGCCAACCCAAGGCTTTGCAAATCACATAGGATAAACCTGAGCGACGGTGAGTCTGACAATGGCTGACGATGGTTTGCTCGCCATTAATGCCAAGCTCGTTAAGTTCGGCCTTAATTTCGCCTAAGTCACGCAAGCGCATGTTGCGATCCGCATCAAGGGCGCGACTGAATTCGTAACTTTGCGCACTGGGTAAATGACCACCGCGAGCACTCACGGCTTTTTCACCAGTGTATTCTTTATAAGAACGTGCATCCCAAATTTGATAACTGCTTTCTTTAAACGTCACGGCGGCTAATAAGTCATCTTTGCTAATGCTGACACTGGTATCAATGTCCGATACCTCATAATCACTTGCAATCGGGCTGTTGGCTTGCGCTTCCACTGGAAGTTGTTCTGCCAACCAACTATGAATGCCGCCATTTAAAAAGCTGTAATGTTTGTGGCCAATGCTATCAAGTACCCAGATCATACGACCGGCCCACGGCCCGCCATCGTCGTCGTACACCACCACATGGGTATCCGCTTTTAAACCTAAACGGCTAAACAGAATGCTTAACTGTTCTTTTGTGGGCAACTTGCCTGGAGCAGGCTTGATACCCAATTGAATGTCCGCTGGCGATACTGAAATGGCCCCAGGGACATGGGCTTGCTGATAAGTGTCAGCCTTGCCCAGATCAAGAATTAATAGATTGTCCTGATGAAGCATCGCTTCAAGTTCTGCAGGCTCTACAATCAGTGGTAATGGTGATGTCATGATGGCACCTTTCATTAATTTGGCAGGCATTTTAAACAAGGTTAGACAAGGTGTCAGGTTTTATCTTGCGATTGCCTGATTTCCACACTAAGTAAGGTAAGGCTAAAGAAGAGATCTCAATTGGGATTCGCCTGCAAAGGCTTGTTTAATCCCTTTGCAGGCTACCTTAGGCATGATTATTCGTTAGGTAAAAACCCAGCTTGGCGCAAATGCTCTGTCATTTTTTCAAACATAAGCTGTAAACCATTGATTGGACGCATCATTACTTCGAAATGCACGATCTGCCCTTCATCATTCCAGCGTATCAAGTCAATGCCTTTCACCTGTTTATCATCTACTCTTGCGCTGAATTCTAACGCTAAGTTATTGCCATCTACCCATTCTCTTTGGTATTCAAAATCTTGAAATATATCAATCACCATCTTTAAGATGTACTGAGTAATGTCACGACCTTTTTTTGGCTCCCACAAAGTTGGAGAGTGGAACTCCACGTCTGGATGTAAAATTTCACGCAGTAATTTCATATCTTTATTAGCAATGACTTGATGCCACTTATCTAAATTTTGCTGACTCATAATTATGCTCCATTAATCCATGAAATTGAATCACACCCCAATGTGTATAAGGTCACAATACCGCTCAAACTTTACACTGTCAAGATTGGTCTAAGCCACCCCATCGGCATACCTTAAATATAGAGCAACAAGGCCTTAGGCCTATCTTAATATCACCCAGTTCCAATGGATTTCGGTAATCCCTGTATCCCCAGCCAGTGCTGAAATCCTTGCTATACTCAAATCAAACTTTGAATATTAGGTGCTGCATGAAACTGATGATCGCGGATGACCATGGACTTTTCCGCTTAGGTCTAAAGGCTGCCATAGAGCAAAAGATTGAAGGCATAGAGGTTCTTGAGGCAGAAGATACCAAAAGCGCTTTATCACTGCTGGGCACACAAAAAGACATTAAGATGGCACTGCTGGACATCAACATTCCAGGAAATGAAGGACTGAGCTTTATTTATAGCGTGCTACAAGATTACCCAGAGCTAAAAGTTTGTGTGATCAGTGGCGATGAAGACCCTTCAATCATACAGGCGGTTATGGACAAAGGGGTAAGTGGCTTCATTCCTAAAAGCTCGGCCAACGATGTCATTTTTAGCGCCATTCAAATCATTTTAGCGGGCAGCCAATATTTCCCAATGGACCTTTTAAACAAAGCCGCCCATCTAAAATCCAATAAGTCCATTTCAAAGTTGACCCCGCGACAGCTAGACGTGCTTAAAGCCATGGCTGACGGCCAAGCCAATAAACTGATTGCTGATAATTTGAATATCTCTGTAGGCACCGTTAAAACCCATATCACTGCGATCTTTGAAGAGTTAAATGTCACCAATCGAACTCAAGCCATCAACGCAGCCAGAGAAAAAGGAGTGATTCTGTAACATGGCAAGCATGCGAACACTGATCGTTGATGACCATGAAATTTTACGCATGGGTTTGTGTGCGCTGTTAGATCAAATGGATGTTGAGCATGATTTCTTAGAGGCCAGCACCCTACAGCAAGCGTTAGAATACGTTAATGACAACAACGATATTGATCTCATTTTGGTGGACTATAATCTGCCTGACGGCAATGGATTAGAATTAATATCCCATGTAAAAAATACACATTTACACTGCCATATTCTGGTGATGTCGGGCAATGAAACCCATGACCTGGCTGTGAAAGCCATGGTAGCGGGGGCCAACGGCTTTTTACCCAAAAGTTATGTATCAAAAGAAGTGAAAACCGCCCTATTAAAAGTCATGAATGGTGAGTTTTTTATTCCTGAAAAGCTACAAAAAACCAGTGAAGATTCCTCAAACAGTCATCTTGGAAAAAGCCTATTAACTGTCGCCCCTTCAGTGCTAGATGTGTCACCTGATCCAGTGATCATTTTTGAAAACAACACAATAAATAAACTGGAATATATCAATCAAGCGGCCATTGAAAAATTAGGGTTAAAGCAAGAAACCGTTGGAGAAAAATTTAAATTAGAAAATTATATTGTCCATCCGCCACTGCTCGAATTTCTCGCTGACCCAAGTCGTTCCAGCTTCCTTGAGAATGAAATTACCAGCGATGTCTTTAACAAAACAGAACAATGGTATTCCATGTCCTGTTGTAAAATTGACTTCCTAGGAACCCCTTCTGTCATGTTTAATTTACACGACATCACAGAATTAAAATTAAGAGAAAAAGACTTAACACTGACCAGCAATACGGATCCGCTCACTGAGCTATTAAATCGTAGAGGGTTTTATTCGTCTGCTAAAAATAAGCTGGAAAAATGTAAGCGATTAAATCAATCTGCGTCACTGGCCATGTGTGATTTGGACTTTTTTAAAAAACTGAACGATAACTATGGACATGATTTTGGTGATGATATATTAAGATTGTTCTCTACCGTGTGTAATGACACCTTTAGAAAACAAGACCTTCAAGCACGTTTTGGAGGTGAAGAGTTTGTGATTTTACTCACCAATATCGGGTTTTCAGAGGCCATATCTGTGGTGGAAAGAATGCGTGAAAATTGGGAAAAAAACGCATCTGAAGTGAATGGTATCCCCTGTCAATCAACCGTTAGCATTGGCATAACAACCATAAACCTTGAGACCACTGACATTAATGATGAAAGCCTTGATGACGCCATTAAGCGGGCAGACCAGCTCTTATACAAATGCAAAGAACTGGGCCGAAATCGAGTGGAACATTGATACTTTAGATTCTAAATCAAAGAATTATTTTTTAATTTTGCAGTAAAAACGACAAGCTTTTATTAATATCCTGAATATCATCAGAACTTTCCATTTCTGCAGTTTGCTCTTCTTCAAATGCATCGTCATACAGCGTCTCAAGCTTCTTCATCTTTGAACTTACTAACAAGCGTTGTTTCTTTTCGTTTTCATAATGACTTGTCATCACTTTCAATGCGGATAGTAATTCGTCTCTGTCTTCAAATTCAGTCTTTTTTTGTGACATATTACAGATCTTACTTTTCAACTGTGTAATTTCCGAGTTTAAGCGTTCATTAACCTCTTGTAAGATCTTAATACGCTCATCTTTTTCATTAGATCTATTCATTTCATTGATTCGAGCCAAATCTTTTTTGGTGCTTTTAAAATGTTCAAACAATTCCATATCAGGTTGAACCATTGTTGTTTTTTCAAAGTTTAATACGACTGACATGTCATGCCTCCTGTAAAGTTATGAGGCTATTATGTGATTTTAAAAAATGAGAACCATCTGACTTTGGTAAGATATTTATCTAGCTTTGAGCAAAAAAGCCTATAAGTAACGGGTTTCAACAAAAAATCTATGACTTAGGTCTGATAAGGTTTAGGAAAATATACGGTGATAAATACACAATTCATTATGGGCATTGAATAATGCATGCACAGTTCTATTACTTTAAAATAAATTGTGCTGTCGACGATATGCCTTAATCGCTCTTTCAATATCAGAGTATATTGAATGCCTCCTCTATAGTGACAGCAAGCACCTCTTCATCAACCTCCTTAATTTACTATGACTAAAGTCATAGATGAATCCAACTTACACCTGATAGGGGTTAACACAAAAGTCATTACACTGTGCGTATATTTTTTAGCCGGTACAGTTCAATGAATCCCATTATTTTCAACCAAGCGATTGTGGCTTAAAACTCATGAAAACCTTATCGTTTCTGTGTTCAAAAGGCAGGTATGAGGCACCATCACCTGAAACATGCTCCGGGTATGTGGGTGTAATGGTGGCGCCCACCTTCCTTATAACCAGCAGCGATAAGCAGCGAGAGAGGTATACCCTAGCAATGAAGATTAGGGGGCATTTTATGCTAGTAAATAGGGCCAAACTGAAGCTTTCCTCCTCTTTGCGCCCACACCTGTTAAATAGGCTACCTATACCAATTAGTCTAAGAAAGCTCTTAATAGAAGCTATACTAATTAGATTAGTTAGAGTGTGTTAGATGTTTGGAATGGTAAAGGTATTAATAGTCTCAGCCTTGATTTGCTTTCTATTTTTTAAAGCAGATACAGCCCTTGCTGCCAAAAAAAACGTATCTACCTTTACCGTGAATATACTGAAGCTTAAAGGCGTAAAAAAAAGGCCCGAACAGAGTATTTCTCGTCGCAGTTTACAAGCAAAATTAAACCAGTGGCGCGATGCTTACTACCCTCAAAAGAAACTCACGCTAGAACAATTAAATGACTTGGCATTTCGCGTATCGGCTTATTACCAAAGTTTAGGCTACAGCTTTGTCACTGCGTATGTGCCTAAACAAAAGATCAAAAGAGGCGTGGTATATATCCAAGTAAAAGAAGACAAACTCACAGACATTGATGTTCGCAATGTAGACAGCCGAACTCGACGTCGCGCCATCGAATCAGAATTCTTAGGCATGCTAGGTAAACCGGTTTACAAACCTAAGCTTGAAGAGCCGATACTATTATTAAACGACAACCCCAATCAGAATATTTTTGCGTATTTCTCACGAGGTAAAAATAAAGGGGAAACACGCCTGAATCTAAACGTCATGTCTAGCCAAACAGCTACGCTTGCCATTGGTGCAAATAACCATGGCTCTAAATCCGTAGGTGAACAACAACAATGGTTACAAACCCGTTTTTATAATTTATTTGGCTGGAACGATGTGATTCACTTAAATATTAATCAGGCAATGGATCAAGAGAATAACATTTCAGGAAACCTTTCTTATGAAAAGTTTATCGGTAACCGAGAGAGTGTCACCACCAGCCTATCTAGAAATGAGTATGAGTTAGGTGAAGATTTATCAATTCTGAAACTTAAAGGCAGCTATTCTTCACTGAGCGGCCAATATAAATTAAAAACAGCTCGTACCGCTTCACTTTCTAAAAGCCATATTTACAACTTAGATTATCGCCAAAGTGAACTGTCATCTGATCTGAACATTTCAAATTTGGAACAAAAAAATTCTGCAATTTTAACCGGTTATCAATACACAAGAACTGGCTACGAAATATCAAAGGGAAATTACTTAACTACCAGTATTCAGGTATCGGGGATTTTTATAACAGAGGGTGAAGAACAGTTAACCGATGAAGCGTTCATCAAACTTAATGGTTTTTTACAATGGGGAAAGAATATAGGTAATTATGTTCCTGGATTGAATAGCCGGTTAACCACGAATTTTTCTTTTCAGTACAGCCAGCAAAATCTGCCTTCGGCCGATAAAATTTCATTATCAGGCACTTCGGCAGTACGCGCATTTGAACCAGGTGTTTTCAGTGCCGACCAATCCGCATTATTACAGTTTAAATGGGCAAAAATGATGCCCAGTGATTATGGCCAGTGGCAACCCTATTTATTTTATGATCACGCCGTTGGTATTCGAAAAATATCGGGCACAGAAGTGGAAGCAAAGCTATCTGGCTTTGGCGTGGGTTTAAACTACAGCTTTACTCAATGGCTAAAAACCGCATTATCATATGGGGTTTCACAAGATACAAAAATTGGAGAACTGGATAAGGAAAGCCAGTCGTTATTGCTATTCTCGTTAGAATCTCAGGTGTTTTGATATGCGTTATATAACCCCTCTAACCCTGATCAGCATGTTTATGATGCACACTCAAAGCGTCGCATTACCCACCAATGAAGTGGTAATTTCTGGCAACGCGGAATTTCAACATCAGCAGGATAGCCTGCATGTGATTCAATCCAGTGATTTTTTACACACTCAATTTGATTCATTTGATATTGCCAATAATGAAAGCGTGCACTTTCAACAGCAAAGCATGCAATCTGTTGCCATTAACCAAGTGTTAAATGCCGACCCTACCCATATCGCAGGTCAACTGTCTGCGAATGGTCAATTATTTATTTTGGCCCCTGGTGGTTTAGTCATTCATGATGGTGCATCCATTGAAGCGGCCTCATTTTTTACCTCAACCCTTAAGGCCGACAGCATCAATGCCAATGAAATCCACTTATCTCAATCAGACTCTGCCCACGGCATCATAAATAATGGGAACATTTCCATTCAAGGAGGCGGCAGCCTGCAATTACTGTCTAATAAAATCATTAACAATGGCAGTATGGGCAATGCAAATGGCGACACACATTTAAGCGTTGCAAATCGTGCACTGGTGCGATTTTCTGGAGATTTATTTGCAGTTGAGGTGGATGAATCTGTGTTAAACGGTGTCATTCAAAACAACGGTATGATTACAGCTAATGGCGGTGATATTCAATTAAACGCCCTTGTGAAAGAACAAATACATGAACAAGTGATTCATAACCAAGGGGAGATCATCGCCACCTCTGTTTGGCAAGAAGGGGGGGATATTTATATTGGCAGCAACCAAGGTGATATCGAAAATCATGGATTAATCGAAAGCGTTGCCACCACAGACCAAAACCAAGTTGCGCATATACAGATTAATAGCGATCGCATTGCGAATTTTGGCGCCATTAAAAACAATGCATCAGGAATCGGCCATGCAGGCTCAATAGAATTACATGCCGAAAAAACAGTGGTTTTATTAGCTGACAGCTTGATTCAAGCCAATGCTGATGCATCAGGAGACGGTGGCAATATCAAAGTATTTTCACCTGACACCGCCCTCTTCCGAGAAGGCGCAAGAATTGAAGCGGAGGCTGGCTTTCAACTGGGTAACGGAGGCTTTGTGGATGTATCCGGTTGGGAACAAATTGAAATTAATGGTTTGGTTTCCACACTTTCACTTAATGGGGAAAACGGCGAGTTCTTAATAGACCCTTACAATGTCACCATCTCATCGGTCGCTGATTCTAATACGGGATTCGTAACCGATACTTATACACCAAGCGGAACTCCTTCCGTGATCAACGTAGGTACACTCATCACTAACCTACAATCCGGCAACGTCACGGTCGTCACCACAGGTGCAGGCGGTGAAAGCGGAAACATCACCGTGGCTAATGCTATTAATCTAGATGGTACCCATGGAAACATTCTTCAGTTTAATGCTGATGGCAATATATTCGTAAATGCCAATATTAAGGATCAAGCAACGGGCTCTGCAGATTTTACGTCCCTAGGGTTTACAGCAGGCGGAAACATCAATATTACGGATGGCATTGAAGTCAATAGCGGTGGCGGCACCATATCCATGGCAGCAGGGGGCACAATCTCGCTAACCAATTTATTGAGCGAAGGAGGCAGTATGTTTTTGACGGCTGTTGCCATTGCCGACGCTGGCGATACCGGTACAGGCTACGACATCAACTCTGGAGGGGGCGAAGTAAACTTTAACGTATCTTCTCACATTGGCGGCACCAGTTACGCAACAGCCTTAGAAGTAGCCGACTCAAAACTCACATTTATATCGGGTACGGCTAATCAAAATATTTATTTGGATGCAGGATTATCCACGTCAGATATCACCATAGGTAACATTGATTACAATGGGGGCAACGGATTGGATTTTAATATTCGTGCCACCAATGGGGCGGCTATTATTTTTGATGGCACCGTGGATGACAGCAATACAGGATCTGCAGATTCCGCCACGTTTAATATTCAAACATCTTCTGTAAATGGTGACCTTACCATTACAAATGGCAGCACCTTAAGAACCCGTGGAGGAGACATTACCGTGAGTGTTTTAGGTGATGCGTCTTTATCACAACTATGGTCCGACGGTGGTGCTATCAGTATTACTGCCGACAATATTATTGATAATGGCACTTCAAATGCAGACATTCGAGCTTTTGGCGGCCTAGTCACTCTAAATGCTTCGGGAGATATCGGTGGTTCTGCATTTACAACCGCAATAGAAATAACCGATTCGATTGTTGATATTACGTCCACTGGTACAAACAAAAATGTTTATATTCAAAATAATGCCATCACTGACTTAACCATAAATAATGTCGATTACAATGGAACCGACACATTTAATTTTAATTTGATGGCAGGTACTACAGGGAATTTAATTGTCACAGGGCAAATCACAGACTCAGCCGCGGGTAGCACGGATGTCGCCACCATCAATTTTGAAGCACTCAATGCAGACAGCGATATCATTCTGCAGGATGGGGCCACCATTAGAAGCTATGGCGGAGACATTACTTACAATACCCTTGGTCAATTAGGCATAGTGCGAACCAAAACTGACGGGGGGAATTTAAATATTACCGCCGCAGAAGTGTATGACAATGGCAACACTGGACCAGACATTGAAACACTGGGTGGTGTTGTCACGTTTAATGTGAGCGGTGATGTGGGCGTATCGGCAAACGGCTCATTAGAAATGCGCGACTCAATCATTGACGGTACCGTGCTGGCCACCAATGCTACATGGGATTTTAGAACCTATGCTGCCACGTCTTATCTCACTTTAAACAATATTGATTTTAATGGGGGCAATGGATTCAACCTTACCGCGGCCGCCACCAATGGTGGCACGCTAAATGTCACCGGTGTCATTGCTGACAGCGATGCAACATCAGATTCAGCCACCATTTCATTGCAAACCACTCAAGCCGGCAGTGATATCGTTATGAGCGAAGGCGCACGAATAGAAAGTAATGGGGGGCAAATTGATTACAACAGCGCGGATGAAATTGGATTGGCACAAACATCATCAAATGGTGGGGCGATCAATTTAACTTCTGGCAGTAATATTTATGACAACAGCTCGATCGGTAGCGAGTTAACATCGGATGGTGGGTTAATTACAATTAATGCAGCCGGTAATGTGGGGGGAACATCACAAGCATCTGCCATTGAAATTTTTGATTCCGTTGTCGATTTGAATACTGCTAATACCAATCAAAATGTGTATTTCAATATTGGGGCATCGAATCGTTATTTGACGTTGAACAACATTGATTTTAACGGGGGTAACGGCTTCACACTGGATGTTTTAGCTCAAAATGGATCGGATATTATCGTTGCTGGTGACTTATATGACAGCAATACAGGCTCTGTCGACTCAGCCACATTCAACCTTGTGACAAATTCCAATACCAGTGACATAACCATAAATTCAGGGGCCACCATTCAATCTGGCGCCAACGGTAGCATTACCCTTAATTCAGCCAATGATGTTTATCTTACCGGTTTAAGCAGTGGTACAGCAGGTACAGTGGTCACCGCTGCCAATGACATCATCAATAATGGCGATGTTTCTGCTGACCTAACCAGCACAGGAACTGTGAGCTTAAATGCAGGCCGACACATGGCTGACGGTGACAACATTCATGTCACGGCAAATGATTTAAATTTAACCCTAGGCACAGGCAACCATAACATCATTACGATTGGTTCCATTAATTTAGGTAATATAGAAATTGATGGGGCCAACGGTGCTCAGGTTTCCATTGTTGGAAATGATGACATTACCCTAACTGGTACCATCACAGATGCCACTGGCACCGATGATGCCATCGACCTAACTCTGGGCACATCGAGCCCTGGTTTTATTATCTTTCCTGATGCGGGATATACCGTACCTGGCACATTGAGTTTCTGGGATGGCACAGGCGGTATTAAAGACGGTACCGATGAACGCGTGTCCATCACTGCAGACAGCCTCATCAGCTCAGGCAACAATTTTTTACTCAATACCGGCCCCGTTATTTTTGATTTAACGGTAGATTCCATCGATTTTAACGATACATCGGGCAACATTTCATTTGAGATAAATAACAGTCAAAATCTTCAGGTGGCAGATTTAAATAGCGATGGTGATTTTTTATTAGGCAAGGAGTTTAAGCTTAATGTAAACGGCGATTTATTCATACCAAATACCTTCATCAATGATGTGGATGATCAACTTTGGATCATCGCCGACGAC
>CAJXIT010000035.1 GCA_913054055.1 uncultured Thalassolituus sp. | reverse complement strand
TTGGCCACTTTCACAGTAACTGGGTGAAATTGTTATATGGGGTAATGGGGATCGGATTTATCTATTTAATCGTATCTGGCATTAAAATTTGGTTAACACGACGCAAATATCAAACTTGGGTTAATGGTTTATGGAATGGCTGGGTAGTGGGAACGTTGATGGGGTTTGCAGCATCGTGTTGGTTACGCTTTTTAGGTGTGCCACCTGAAGCATCATTCTTTACTATTTTAGGATTAACAGTACTAAGCTTCATTGTAGGTAAAAACGCTTTGAAGGTTCATCGTATTGCTCGTTGGGTGTTAGCCACTAATCTGTTGTTGATACCTATTGTATACGCCATTATTCATGGTTCTGCCGCAGGCGGTTATATTCAGGTTGTTATGTATTCTGTGTTAGTCATTTTGGCGGGTGTATGTTTGTATTTAGGGCATAGGAATTGCCCTAAGCAAGCTTAATTGTGCGAACCCTTAAAGGCCGCACTGCCGGCCTTTATTTTTCTCTGTGCAATTAATGCACTTATAACGTTCGTTGCATTTTGTTGGCCATTACATCTACGCCGTTATATTCAGCCATAAATTCTTCTACCACTTTGAATCCAAAGTTTTTATATAGTGCTTTTGCAGCATCATTACTTTTAGCCACATGTAACGTGACTGTCTGGTTGATGGGGCAGGGTGAAAGCTTACTTAATAAAAAACGGAATAACGTTTTACCAATGCCTTTTCCACGGCTATGACTGTGCACAAACAAAGCACGAATTTCAGATTCAAATACCGCGCCATAGGCCACTATGCCGTTATCTTCATATACGTAAATATCTGACTCTTGTAATTCAGCTAGGCGCTTAGTATCACGATCTAAAGGCAATAATGTAAATGAAGCGGATTCATTCACCAGTTCGTCCAGTTTTGAATGCGCATAAACATTTAAAATAGAAGCGTAGTCTTCCATTTGAAATAATCGTATGGCTGAATGATTCAAAAGGTTTCCTTACGAATGGTCAATATGAATGTCATTAGGAAACGCGCGACCTGTTCCTGTTTCTAATGCTTCTTTCAAACTGACTAAAAATACGGCCCATTTAGTGCTGCAATGGGCCATGAAATTACTTTGCTCTTTCCATGATGCATGGGTGAATCGCACAAAGGTCTGATCATCTTGCTCGCGCAGTTCAAATGTTATGGTGGTTCCCATCCAAGCGTCAGGCATATCACCAGAATGCTGCCATTTAACAAGCGTATTTGGAATCAGTTCTACCACTGTAAAATCAGGCCCACCGCCACCAAAGCGAAATTCAATGGTAGAGCCCACACCGTCTGCACCGCTTGTATCGTGCGTCCACCAAGTTGCTAAACCTTCATTAGTGGTTAAGGCATGGTATACCGATTCAGGGTTGGCTTTGATTCCAACTTGGTGATTGATGTTAAACATAGATTAACCCACTTAATTGTAAATAAAGGCTGATTACCCATGCCTAGAAGATTTGGGTATCAGTCATCAAAAGTCAATGCAGGGGACTTAAGACGCCGTATAAACACTCATTTGATAATAGATTAAACAATACTGGATTCATATTCCTCATTCAGTTTAAATGGTTTTGAGCAATTCATTTTTAAACTGTGTTTGTATATGTCATTTTATTATCTTGATTTAATCGGTGTGGCTGTTTTTGCCATGAGTGGTGCGTTAGCCGCTGGCCGTAAACAACTAGACTGGGTTGGTGTGGTGTTTCTGGCCACGGTAACCGCCATTGGTGGTGGCACCGTACGAGATGTTTTATTGAATCGAGACACGGTATTTTGGATACAAGACCCAACGTATCTTTGGGGGATTATCAGTGCATCGTTTTTAACTATTTTATACGTTCGCTTTTTTCGCCCACCGTTTAACTTAATCATGTATGCGGATGCATTAGGTTTGGCGTTATTTACTATCTTAGGGGCGCAGGTGGCTGAGGCCCATGGTGTGTCTAATTTAATTGTGATCGTGATGGCGGTATTAACCGGGGTAGCAGGGGGTGTGATTCGAGATGTGCTAACCGGTGAAATTCCCCATCTATTTCGCTCAACAGAGCCTTTGTATTCCGTTGCCGCTTTAACCGGGGCGGTGACCTATGTGTTATTACAAAAACTGGGTTTGTTAAACGACTACGCTACTTACATAGGTATTAGCGTGGTAGCACTATTTCGCTTTGCGGCTATTTTTTGGAATTTAAATATGCCCATGTTCAGTATTGATCATGATAAAAAAGACTCTGATTAACCCATAAAAAAGGCGCATATTTTATTTATGCGCCCTTATTAATTTCCTCGTAAGCTATGATGGTTTTATTACATCTAAGCCGTTTTTAAATCACTCTCTAATAACGCATGTATATTTAGCATAAGTGCGTCACACTTTTTTGCATCCTGTGAGTCAGGGTGTGCAAGTGAAAACTGGCCTATGTCGTTATCAAAGTATTTGCCGCTGGCCTTGGAAAATTTTTCAGATAACGCGGCTTCTATTAAAATATTCGCACCAATGGCAATGTCATTGCCCGGCATGCCAAATCCTTCTTTCACGATTTTACTGGCCAACAAAGAACCTGGATTCACTGCAATAACGGCAGGGCCTGTTTGTGAAAGTTCGTTCGCCAGTTCTTGTGTCCAAATGGTAATGGCCAATTTACTTTGTGCGTACGCAGCCATGTGATCGTGTAATTGCACCTTGCCACTTAATGCATCTAAATGGATTGGGGCTTGGGCAGCGGATGATAGATTCACCACACGGCTGTTATTATTCATGATTGGTAGCAATAAGCGGGTTAATAAATACGGAGACAATGTATTCACCACAAAGCGCACGTCTAATCCTTGTGGGGTGATGGGGTTGGGGGTTTTTAATATGCCGGCGTTATTGATCAGCACATCTAAAGCGTCGTGCTTGTGTAAAATTTCAGACGCTAACTGTTTAACATCGTCAAAACTAGACAGATCAGCTCGGTAGCTTTCCACCTGAGCCGATGCATCTTTTGCAAGGGCTGTTAATTCAGCACTGACTCTGTCCAGTTTTTCTTGGGAGCGTCCATGTAATAAAACATGATGACCTTGTCCCACCAGCAATTTAGCGGTTTCGTATCCAATGCCATCCGTTGAGCCGGTAATCAAAATGGTGTGTTTCATGATGTTTCCTTTTAACGTGTTGGCCAAATGGCGATAAACCTTAATTGTTAAGGCTTATATTAGAAGGATAATTGAAATAAATGTAGAGGGTAAAGATAGAAAGACTATCAAAATTATTTTGATAGTCTCCAGAAGTAAAGCAGGGGGTATGAGTGCTTACAATCCCATGGCGTGCAGCTTGTCTCGCAAATAATCCCTTACTACCAATACGGCTGGGGTCACTTGTTCCCTAGTGGGGCAAATCAAATTTAAATCATTACGGCGCATTTTAAATTCAGGCAGCACTCTGATTAATGTGCCTGCCTGTATTTCGTTGTACATATCCAGCTCTGACTTATAGGCAATACCTTTACCGGCAAGCGCCCATAAACGCACGGCATCACTGTCGTTACTGGATCGATCCCCTTTTACATTCACCTTGTATTGCTCGCCTTGTGCATCGGAAAACTCCCATGTGGCATTTAGGCGATTCTTTTTATGGTAAAGCAGGCAGTTGTGATCACTGAGTTCATTTATGTGCTCGGGGGTACCGTGCTGTTTTAAGTAACTGGGTGCGGCACTCAAAACCCCTTCAACGGTGCCAAGCTTAAACGCCACCATAGATGAGTCATCAAGCTGACCGTAACGAATGGCAAGGTCCACGCGGTCCATATAAAAGTCCGACAGGCTGTCACCTAACGTTAGGTTAATAGAAAGCTCAGGGTGTCGCGCCATAATTTCATCTAGCCACGGCAATATGTGGTTACGGCCAATATCAGAAGGGGCAGTGATGCGCAGCTCTCCTGCCACCTTGCCCTGCAAAGCATCCATAGAAGCCTGCCCTAAAGACAACTGCTCTAACGCGTTGCGGCAATACAATAAAAAGCGTTCGCCTTCACCTGTGATGCGTAACTGCCTAGTAGAGCGAATAAACAACTGGGCACCCAGCTGCTTCTCTAAGCGTTTTAATGCCGCACTGGCTGAAGCCGTGGTCATTTCAAGCTGTTCAGCGGCCCGTGTAATGCTGCCTGTATCTGCGGTGCGAATAAAAAGAGTGAGATCTTGTGTATTCATTATCAAATATTTTTTGATTAAGTGTCTTTTAATACCCTGTTTATAGCACATAAAACTTCAACAATAATAGCCTCATACATTCATTCAACCAATTAGATGATTTAAAGAGAGGTTCTCATGAAAGCCATAGGATATTTTCAATCCCTACCCATTGATCAAAAAGACGCATTAATCGACCTGCAGCTAGACAAACCCATTGCAAAAGGCCGCGACATTTTGGTGAAAGTGGCGGCGGTATCGGTTAACCCAGTGGATACAAAAGTGCGGGCTGCCATGCCCCCGGAAAATAATCAGCCAAAAGTCATTGGCTGGGATGCCGTGGGTGAAGTGGTTGCCGTAGGGGGGCAAACCGAACTGTTTAAAGTAGGCGACCAAGTTTGGTATGCCGGTGATTTAATCCGATCAGGTTCAAATGCCGAATATCAATTAGTGGATGAGCGCATTGTGGGTGCAAAGCCAAACACCTTGAGCAATGTTGAAGCGGCGGCCATGCCGTTAACCGCCATCACTGCTTGGGAATTATTATTTGATCGCTTAGATTTTTATCCGCAATTACCAAGTGATTTAAATCGCTATGAAAATCGTGTGCAAAACAATCCTGATGACGCGCGCCTATTAATTATTGGTGCTGCCGGGGGTGTGGGTTCCATTTTGACTCAGCTAGCAAAACAGCTCACCAATGCCACGGTAATTGGTACCGCATCGCGCCCACAAAGTGAAAGCTGGGTAAAAGAATTAGGGGCAGACCATGTGATTAATCACAGAGAGCCTCTGGTTCCACAATTAAAAGCATTGGGGATTAATGACGTGACTCATGTGATCAGCCTTACCCATACCGATCAACATTACGATCAATTAGTAGAAGCTTTAGCCCCGCAAGGCAAGCTTGCGCTAATTGATGATCCACAAAAACCAATTGATATTATGGCACTGAAAATAAAATCCATTTCATTGCATTGGGAGTTTATGTATACGCGCTCAATGTTTGCCACCCAAGACATTCAGCAACAGCATCAATTATTAACCTTGTTATCACAGTTGATAGATAAAGGCGGCATTAAAACCACACTGGGTGAACATTACGGAACCATCAACGCTGAAAACTTAAAGCGCGCCCATGCTCACATTGAATCCAATACCGCTGTGGGAAAAGTGGTGTTAGAAGGGTTTTAATCGACACATTAATAGGAGAAGTGAGATGACGTTTTCAACTGTAATCCAACATGACATAGGAACCGATGCACTAACACAAGCTCGCAACTTAACATTGCCATCACGTGAAGCCATGCTGCACCGAGACGTTTCAGTGCAAACGTTTTGGGATAACAACCGTCAGTTGTTAAAAGATGCATGGTTAGAATGGGATAAAAACGAAACCACAGGTTTGCAACTTCCGGATGAATATTTATTGGATTCAAACCTAAGACATGCCGTGCAACAAGCGTGGACAAACCCAGAAAAAGAAACTCTGGTGAAAGACTTATTACATGAGGCATCACCGGGTGTGTTTCAGTTTCAGTTGTTTGATCCAAAACGCTTAACAGAATTAAGGCGCTACTTTGATAAGGTGGCCGATGCCAAAATTCCTTTAAAGCCGCCTTATGGCATTGCATTAAATCGCTACGGCGCCATGTTAGATGCGCGTTCAGAAGGCTACCTTGCTGCACCCAGTTTTCAGGCATTTTATCAAACATTACTGGACCAATACATGCGGCCCATTGCACGGTTATTGTTTCCAGAGATTATGGGATTTGATTCACAAGGGTTTGGTTTTTCAATTCAGTATGAAGCAGGGGTGGATACGTCATTAAGAATGCATACCGATGCATCGGCGGCCACGTTAAATGTCAATTTAAATTTACCCGGTGAAACCTTCACTGGCTCGCAAGTGGATTTTTATGACCCCAATACAAGGAATATGAACCGTTTATCGTTTGAACCGGGAATGGCCATGATCCATAAAGGCAGTTTGGCCCATGCTGCACAACCCATTCAATCGGGCCAGCGTTCTAATCTTGTGCTTTGGTTGTTTGGCGAAGGGGGCTACATTCCACATAATATGAAAGCGGATGAATCTATCAGCGCACATGATCGTTGGCAGGTGCCCAATGTTAAGCAAGATCACTATGCGCCGTTTTAAATAAAAGAGGTATCAGCGGATAACTATGACGGAATAACTTGTATATCAGGCAGGTTATCCGCCACTTGTTGAAAATCACAACTCTGATTTAACGCATTCACAATCATGGGCAAAGGCTCAGCCCAAATCTCAGGTAAATCCGCTTCACCTGCTGACACAATATTAAACGCCAGTTGTTCCCTTGGTGGGCAGAACTGAGCATCCACGTTTTCTTTATTGCCCCTCGCATCTATACGATACCAACCGTGGTCTTTTAGAAACACCGCGTTTAAACCGTGCAAACAAAAGGGCGGTTCATGGGTAATGGTCAGGCGCTGATAACACAAACCTGCAGGTATTTCATTTGCTCGCAATAAGGCGGCGAGTAAATGGCTTTTGGCATAACAGTAACCCGTGCCATGTTTTAGCACGTCTGAAGCGTGACACGTTACGGGATTCATTTGGTAATCCCAACTGTGTTTGATGTGGTCGCGTACAAACTCAAAGCAAGCTTGGGCAATTTGTGTATCGGTTTTCAAACCGCTGGCAAGGGCTTTGGCTTGTTCTAACACCTCAGGGGTTTGCCAATCAATATATTGTGTGGATGCTAAATAGGGTTTCATAATGAATGGGCTTAATTAATTGTCGTATTCATGAAATTGGTCGGTTATATGTAATTCCATGTTTGAAATCGTGTTGGCTTTTAATAATTGCAGCTCAAGCACACGAATATCGGTTTTATAAGCATGGAATGCCGCCATGCTAGGAAATTGAATCACATGTATTTCATCTGGATCATGCTTGCTGCGCTGTGAATGAGACGATGCGCTGATCAGTCTACCGCCATGTTCTTTTAAGATAGGGATCACTTTTGCCTCAAAGCTTTGCAAACCTTTGAGGCCGTGTTCGTTGGCGTATAATAGGGCGATTATTTGTATCATAGGTTTTTATAGCGCCCCGCTAAGAGGCAAATAAATGCTTGGTTAAAATTTGGAACGCAGTGACAAAAACCAAGCTTCATTTGTCCTGCTTGAGTGGCTTGTTATATGTTTACACGCTATCCAGTTTTTGTTTAATTAATTGCTCAAGTTTTGCAATATCACGATTTAAATAAACAGGAACACTTACTTTACCTATTACTGATTTTTCGAACACTCCTTGCCATGCGGAAGAAATCTCTAGAGCAGCAACGACACAATTTAGTTTACTAAGATGTTGATAGCACCTCACTAGCTCTTCAATACTTTCAGGTGTTAAGCCTGCAATATTTTTTGGATGTTCAAATAGCGCCCATCGTTTATTTAAAGGTGCAATAGACGCAATATCCTCATGCATCAGCTTTATTCCCTGCTCGTTAAATCCACCTGTTGGGTATACATGAACCACGTTGTCAATAACTTCAATTTTGTAATCACCATGAGGTTTCATTATGACTCCAATGTTTGATAAACATATAACGCCTCAAACACCGGCTTGGTGAAGATGGCGGCTTTTTTGGAACAAAAAAGGTGACAGCTTTGCCAAGTCCGCCTGCTTTGACTTGTTACAAGGCCGGCATTGGCACACACTCATTTTAACCACGGTGGAACCTCAACCTCTTTTTCAGGTGGCAGTACAGCATTTAACTTTGTATTACCTGGAAACACTACAGTACGACCTGATTTAATACCGAATAGCCTTTGAGTCTCTTGAGCCCATTCTTCGAAGTACCCAATTTTCTCTCCGTGGTGATCGGGAAAGTTAAGGCAGAAAAAGGAAATAGCTTCGTCAATGGCAAAAGTATCCCCTTCACTCCACCCAAAACCTTCAGTTAGATTCCTTTCCTTAAGCCAATCACCAAACTCCTTACTCACACTTGCCCAAGTGTCGCCGTCTTTTATTTCAATGTATCGGGACTGAGCCATACTTAAGCCTTGTAACGCCTTTGGCATAGGCCGCGTTGCGGCGAAGCCGCGCTTTTAGCGGTCCAGCACGAAGTGCGAGTATGACCAAACTTGTTATGTGTGTTTATTTCCAAAATTTCCACCACGGTTTCTTATCAATATAGAAACTGTAGCCATGCCCTGGTGTATTGATGCCCTCAAATGATTCAAGTTCATATAACTCTTCTAGATAAATCATTGGCTCACTAGTGGCGTCAGGTTGTACCAATTCAACTAATGTTTCATCATTTTTTATTAGTGTTACAGCTGCAATCTCAGCCTCTTCTGGATTGGCGGCTTCGACAAAACGTGTAGCGATGAATCCGTGCTTTACCACTGCGCCTTCGTGCTCGATAAAAAAGTTTTCACCCTGTAGCATTACTTGATACTTGTTCATAATTTACTCATAACGCCAAGCTAAGCGGCGCAATTTATTGCGTCCAAAGCTTGAGCGCCTTGTTATGCCTTGATAATCAGTAAAATTCTGAATCAGAGGCTAGTTTAATTTTTAACATTTCCATTGTTTCGAATTTCTCCGATTTTGGAAAAGGACTAATTTCAGCTTTACCTGACCAAGTTAAATGAATGGTGAAGTAGCCTAAGTCATTTGATACCAAAATTTCGTCCTGATCTTCGCGCTTTGCTAATACTTTCGAAGCTAAACCATACAATATATGACTTTCAGGAAGTTCTTTCGCAAGTTCACAGGCTAAAGCTTCTTGATGTCCTTCGGGGTATTCATTTATATCTGACCAAGGTTCAATGTACATAGACATCTCTTAAGAGGCATAACATTTTAATCGTGCGCATGCGCGTTTTTGCAGTTTCAGAATATGATAGAAAATTGTCTAGAGAGCCTGTCATTCCTAGGCTGAAGACCAAAATCCATTCTGGCTTTTCTGGAAAAACGCGCATGCGCGATATTGTCAAAATTGCGAGTTCTCGCTATTTCGATTCTGATTTTTATAAGTAATTGATTCTGCACGATTATTTTTTAAGTGACCAGTAAAAACGCGCAAAAATTTGATGGGTTTTTGGAAAAACACGCACGATTTTTCGCTTTTATTGTAAATATACTGTTTATCTAACCATGCAAATTACTGCGGGAAATCTGGCTTAATATCGTGTGTTTTTGGTAATGATTTGATGAGTTTTTAGGGATGGTTGCTAGGGGGAATGGGCAGTAGGTTTTGGGGAGGTTTTAAGAGTGGGTAAGCATGGACCCCGGATCAAGTCCGGGGTGACGGGTGGGAAGGTCACTGGGTGTTCAGTGTGCGGGGTGCACAAGTCACGGGGGCGCTTAGCGAGGCAGTGAATGATTCACTACCACTTGGCCAGCATGTCTTCTAACTCTTCAATGTATTCTTGTTTGGTTTCATCTGAAATGAAGCTGGCCAATAAACTGTTGGCCGCTAACGATGCCGCTTGCGAACGGGTCATGCCTAGGTGTTCGCTTAGCTCGGTGTAGTTTTTCAATAAGTAGCCACCAAAAAAGGATGGGTCGTCGGCGTTTACGGTGACCATGACGCCTTTTTCTAATAATTCTAGAATCGGGTGCTCGCTCATGTGCTCGTATACTTTTAAGCGCACATTGGATTGTGGGCAAACCGTAAGTGGCATGTCTTCATTGGCTAGGCGTTGTATTAAGGCTTCGCTTTCTGTGCAGCGCACACCGTGATCCACGCGGCTAACGCTTAACATGTCCATGGCGTCGATGATGTATTGGGCTGGGCCTTCTTCCCCTGCGTGGGCCACGGTTTTTAATCCTAAACCCAAGGCGGCTTTGAATACGTTTTTGAATTTTTCAGGTGGGTGTCCCACTTCAGAGCTGTCTAAGCCCACGCCTACTATGTGATCTAAATAGGGTTTGGCTTGTTCTAATGTGGCAAAGGCGGCTTCTTCTGGTAGGTGACGTAAGAAGCATAAAATTAATCCGTAACTGATGCCCAGTTTTTCATCGCCATCTTTTAACGCGCGAGTGATGCCATTAAATACCACGCCAATATCAATACCGCGATCGGTATGGGTTTGCGGGTCAAAAAATGGTTCTACGTGAATCACACCTTCTTCGTGGGATGTTTCTAAATAGGCCCAAGTCAGGTCGTAAAAATCTTGCTCGGTACGCAGTACGTCAGCGCATTGATAATAAATATCTAAAAAGGTTTGTAGGTTACTAAAGTTGTACGCCGCTTTGACTTCCTCAATGGTTTGGAAAGGCAGGGTGATGTTGTTGCGTTTTGCCAGTTCAAACATCAGTTCAGGTTCTAATGAGCCTTCTAAATGCAGGTGCAGTTCGGCTTTGGGTAATGCCCGTAAGAAGTCTTCATCGGCCACATGGTTGGCGTGTTTGATGTCGCTGAAATCAAGAGCGGGCATAGGGCATCCTTTTGCTGGTATTAAGGTAAGGTGTCGGGTCGGCGTATTGATTGGCTTAGCTTTTTTAATACTAGCTAATGGGGTTTATTAAGCCATTTTAGGGTGGCGAAACAGGTAGCTGACCGTTTGGTTAGTATTTTGAGGGCATATCTTGTTAAGGTCAAACGTTGGGGCGAATTAAGCTAAACACTGGGCATTAAAAAGCCCTACAAGTAGGGCTTTGATTAAGGCTAGGTCAGTGGTGGCTGTTAGGCATTGGCCAAAGTTTGTTTTCCTTTGGTGGGAAAGCTGTGCTTAATAATGCGTTGCCATACGGTAAATAGCTGCTTTGGAAAACTGCCTGTGTTGTAGGGAATGTTGTATTTTTTGCAAATTTGCTCCACTTGTTTGGCCATGTGTGGGTAATGCATGGCGGGCACATCAGGATAAAGATGGTGCTCAATTTGGCAGCTTAAGTGGCCGCTCATAATATGAAACCACTTACGGCCTTCTAAGTTTGATGACCCTAAAATTTGACGGTAATACCATTGCCCTTGGGTTTCATCTTTGCAATCAGACATTTTAAATGTGTGAATGTCTTCGGTGAAGTGCCCACAAAAAATGATGGTGTTGGTCCATAGGTTGCGGATTAAGTTAGCGGCCAGGTTGCCAGTTAATACATAAAGAAATGCTGGGAAGCACAGCAAAGGCCAGAAGATGTAATCTTTGAAAAACTGGCGGCCAATTTTACCAAAAAAATCACTTTTTAATTGTTCACGGCTAATGGGTAATGAGCTGGTTTTTTTCCGCTTGCCCATAAAAATACGTTCGCCGGCCACTTCATGATAAGCAATGCCAAATTCAAAAAAGGTGGCCAAGGTTAGGTAGGTGAAAAACTGCCAAATATTTTTAGGTTTCCAACGGGTGTCGTCGCTTAAGCGCAACAGGCCGTAACCAAAGTCGCGGTCTTTACCAATAATATTGGTGTACGTATGGTGTTCGTGATTGTGATAGCGCTTCCACGAGTTACTGTCCCCTGCGTTATCCCAGTCAAAGTTGCGGCTGTTGATATTGGGGTCGTTCATCCAGTCGTATTGGCCGTGCATAACATTGTGGCCAATTTCCATGTTGTTCAGTATCTTTGATACGCTTAAAAACAGCACGCCAATGACCCAAATAAGGGGATTGAAAAACCCCAGTGGAATAGAGATGCGCCCAGAAATTTCGCACAAACGTTGGATGCGAATTATTTTTCGTATGTATTTGGCATCGGCTTCGCCCACTTGTTCCATGGCGTGTTCACGTACATGGTTAAGCTCAGCTGCAAATTTGTCTAAGGTCTCGCTGTCAGGGCGAGTGGTAAATGTATTAGCCATATTGTGATCCCTCCCTATTAAAGATCTAACACAACGTCGCCAACCGGCACGCTGATGCATAATTGAATTTCTTGGTGACCGGTATCGCTGTATGTTTGTGTTTTTTGGTTATACACCACACCGGATTTTTTTTGGCAAATGCATTGATGGCACACCCCCATGCGGCAACCGCTCACTGGGCTGGTGTTTTCTTCTTCGGCCAGTGTTAATAAGGTTTTATTGTTGCTTTCTGTGACGCTGATTTGTTTGTGAGATTTTGAAAACAAAATATTGGCTGACCCAGTTTGGGCATTGTCTACGGGTTCGGGGCCAAAAAATTCGTAGTGAATGTGTGAGTCATTAAAATTCAGCCTTTTTAGTTCTTTACGTGCTGCAGTGATCATTGGGCTGGGGCCGCAAATATACAGTGAACGCTGGTGCGCATCTGGGCAGTATTCTAATAAGTGGTCTTCACTGAAAAACCCTTGCTCGGCGCTGTTAATAAAATCAATGCTTAACCAGTTGTGATCAGCGGCCATGGCTTTGAGTTCTTTTTCAAATAAAAAGTGATCAGCGCTGCGGGCATAAAATAATAAGGTCACATGGTTAGGCAATGCAGCCGATGTGTTGCTCAGTTGTTGCAGCATGGAGCGAATAGGGGTGATGCCACTGCCCCCTGCAATCATAAGCAGGTCGTTACTTTTTTCTGGCAGCACAAATTCCCCTTGTGCTTGGGTCAGGTTCACAATGCTGCCTGCTTCTAATGCAGAGACTAACCAAGGGGTGATGCGGCCGTTTTCTTGGATGCGAATGCTGACCTCTATCAAACCTGTTTTTTGAAAATAGGCCGGGCTTGATGAGATGCTGAAATATCGGCTAACCCAAGCGCCGTCTTTAATGACGGTTAATTCAATAAACTGGCCAGCAGTGAAGCATTTGAATGCCAAACCGGGTTTGATCACCAATGAATACATGTCAGATGATTCGTGACGAATGGTGGTGATTTTGCTGCGGATGCGGTCTGCACGCCATTGCGGCACCAGCCATTGAACCAAGGGTTCAAAAAAGCCGGCAAAGCTTTGGCTGTTAACTAGGCTGCTGGCTAGCCATGAAGCCCCTTTGGCAAGGGGTGTTTGTATTTCAGTAGAGGCATTGGTGTTCATGTAAATGTCTCGATAATTAATTTCAGTAAACAAGTGTACGCTGAAACTGTCTAAAAAAACAGATTAACATGGTTTAAGTGACGTATTTAATACAGATTTATCATTGTATTGTGAACGTTTGTTTACTTTTATGGCGTGATTTGGCTGGGAATGCATGAGCAGTGAGGGTTTTCTGGTTAAAAATAGCGGGGTTTTCAGGGGGGGGATAGGGCGCTAAAACCCATTATTTGGCTTTAGCGCATGCCTTTTTTGAGGGCTAGCCTTGCATGGTGGCGACACCCACGTTTAATTGCTCAAACCAATCAAGGAACTTGTTAACGTCTTCTCCCTTAAATAGTCGGCCATGCTGCGGTGCCATGATTTCAATATCCAGTTTTCTTACACGATTTAACCAGTGCATTTTGGCGTCATTGCTGGGCATCCAGCGTTCGTGAAAATACCGCATTTTTTCCACATGGCTGTCAAAATCCTCTACAAACATGGGCATGCCTGGTGGCTCTAAGGCCGCGCCAATATCACCGCTGAATAGGATTTTTGATTTTGGGTCGTAAACATGAAAGTTGCCCGAACTGTGTAGGTAGTGGGCGGGTATGAACTCTAGGTCTGTATTGCCTATGGTCAGCCGCTCCCCGGTATCCGGTATGCCGTTGTAGGCAATGTTATCCATGCCAAAGTGGCGAATAAACCCTTCCCAAAGCCAAGAGGCATGTAAGGTGGCTTTCGGTAAAACCTGATCCCACATGCCTAATGATGAAATGATGTCAGGGTCTTGGTGGCTAGCAAACAGGTCGGTAATGTGGTCGATGTCCACATACTTTAAAACAGAGGCAAGCATGGTAGAAAAAACTTCGATGCCCCCTGGGTCTAGCAGGATACTGCGGTCGCCATCCACAATCAGATATTGATTGGTGTCGATGATTTTTTCTGGTTTTTCGGGGTCGCGGCCAAACACATACCACTGGTGGCCCTCGTCATAAAGTTTGTGTGCATCCATGTCGTATCTTCCTTTGTATTCTTTACGATACTTTAAATTGGGCCAATTGATTCTGGCTAAAGGTAATGTGGTTTTTTATCTCATTACTTAGGCCATCAATGCTGTTTGCCATGCTTTCTAAAAGCGGTTGAAATTCACCTGTTTGGGTGGCTTCAAGGCGGAACGTGACGGCGACCACGTTACTGGATTGCATGTATTGGCGAATATCCAGTAGTTGGTCATTTAATGATGACAGTTCACTTTGCAGTTTGTTTGCCAACTCATGCAGGCTATCTTCGCCAATCGACATGGCAGGGTCTAATTGAGTGGATTTTTGATTGCCAACTCGCGCTTTGCATTTTGATAAGTTATGCAGAAACCCTTGGGTACGCCACTGCTTAACCGAATTTTGCGAGATGCTGATGGCTGAGTGGTTAATGATGTGTGAAAGGTTGATGGTTTTATCGGCCAGTTCGTCAAAGTAGTCACTGATGACTTTTAACCCTGCGGCTTTTGACCCTGCACGCAATACCATTGCGCGGGAGTTTTTTGCCGCTAATGCCATGCGTTTTGCAATCATGCTGGCACGATATAAGTGCCCAGAGATGGTGGCTGCAGCGGCCGTTTGGGCCGCTATATGTGATGAATCTTCAAACACGTGCCTGCCTGTAAAGTAACCTTTAGATTACTTTACTATAGCGCACGCTGTGGTTTGGGCTAGTTAAATACTCGTCAAAAGCCATACATATATTACGGATTAATAGGCCGCCTTTTGGGGTGACTGTTATACCGTTATCATTTATCTCGACCAGTTTGTCTTCTACGTAGGGTTGCAAGGCGGCTAGCGCATCTTGAAAGTGGTCTACAAATTGGATGTTGAAAGCTTGATTAATCTCTTCAAAAGACAGTTCAAAGTGGCAAATCAGTTGTTTGATCACCGCTCTTCTAAGGTCGTCTTCGTTGGTGAGAATCACGCCGCGTTTAATGGGCAGTTCGTGGTTTTCAATGCAGCGGGTGTATTCTTTAATGTCGGCGCTGTTTTGAAAATAGCTATCACCCACCTGGCTAATGGATGACACCCCTAAGGCCACTAAATCGCAATCTTCATGGGTGGTGTAGCCTTGGAAATTACGGTGCAGTTTGCCTTGTAGTTGAGCTTGCGCAAGGCTGTCATCAGGTTTAGCAAAGTGGTCCATGCCCACGTAGTGATAACCGGCTTGGGTTAATAATCGAATGCTGTCTTCTAGCATGCCCAATTTTTCTTCTGCGCTGGGCAGGTCGGCTTCGTTGATTCGACGCTGCGGCATGAAGCGTTCAGGCAGGTGTGCATAGTTAAAGACCGATAGGCGATCTGGGTTCAGTTCTAATACGGTTTTTAATGTTTGGGCGAAGCTTGCTCTTGATTGAAATGGCAGGCCATAAATTAAGTCGATGTTAATGGATTTAAACCCTAGTTCACGAGCTTGCTCTAACGTGTTGCGTGTCATTTCTAATGGTTGAACACGGTTAACGGCTATTTGCACTTTTTCATCAAAATCTTGTACCCCAAGGCTGACACGGTTAAAGCCAATGGATTTAAGGTGGGCTAAGGTATCGGGCTGCAGTTCCCGTGGGTCAATTTCTATAGAGTAATCTCGGTCGTCTGAATCTAACAGATTGAAGTGCTGTTTCAGTTTATTCATTAATGCAGTCATTTGCTCATGGTTAATGAAGGTGGGGGTGCCGCCGCCCCAGTGTAGCTGTTCGATTGGGCGGTTTTTATCATAACCCTGCGAGCGCATTTCTATTTCTTTAAATAGGGTATCTAAGTAAGGCTGGGACTTTTCTTTGCGCTTGGTAATGATTTTATTGCACGCGCAGTAGTAACAAACATGGGCACAAAATGGGATGTGCACATATAAAGAAACTGGGCCCGCTTGCTGGTTACTGATTTGGCGGGCTTGTTGGTAATGGTCGGTGGTAAACCCATCATTAAATTGCACGGCAGTGGGGTAAGAGGTGTAGCGTGGGCCAGACTTATCGTAACGTTTGATTAAATCTGTATCCCATTGGATGTTGTTAACGGCGTGGTTCACGTCTTACTCCTAAC